>NZ_JBSGZP010000059.1:0-18016 GCF_053611065.1 Streptomyces sp. NPDC054840 | reverse complement strand
GCCCGGGACGGGGCCGAGAGGAAGGACACACAGCCGGTGGGGGACATCGATGACGCCCTGGACCGCGCGGACCGCGAAGGGTTCACGCGGGAGCCGCCCAAGACCCTGAAGGGTCAGATCAACTTCCTGGTCAGACAGCTCAAGTCGACGAAGGCCGTGGCGGAGGCACTGGGGGTCAGTCAGCGGTCGGTGGAGCGCTACCGCAAGGGCGACCGGAAGACCCCGCCCAAGGCCGTCGCAGACCGCATCGACACAGCCGTACGGGCCCGCTGGCAGCCCGTGGTCCGCGGCCGCCGCCGCAAGGAAGCCGCCACCAGCACCGGCATCACGGTCGAAACCCGGGCACGGTTCGGCTACACCGCCCCCGTCGGCAGCACCGACGACGGCCGCATGCGACGCCTGACCGTTCACCTCCCACCCACCTACGCGCAGCGCCTCTTCGACGCCCGTGCGGCGGGCGCGAGCGATCAGCAGATGCGACAGATCGTGGCCGAGGGACTGCAGGAGATCTACTTCAAGGACGGCGGGACCCGCGCCCAGGGTCTGGAAGTCGAGTTCACGGACATCGACTACTTCGACGCCTCATTCTGAAGCGCCTGGCCCGGCCACCCCGCAGACCACGGGCGCCCTGTGCGGTGATCCACCGGTAACCGGTTCATTGCGGCACCCACTGCTGCGCTCACGCCCCGCCGGGATCCGGACTCCACACGGCGGGTCCGCCGCCGCGCCATTCGATGAGCAGTGGGTCGTCCAGGCGGACGGTGTCGGGGTCCAGGCCGGCCCGGCGCAGGAATTCGAGGAGGTCGGTGGGGCTGAGGGCGCGGCCGAGGATTTCGCCGTCGCAGCGGACGCGGCGCCCGCCCTGGGCGTCCGGCGGATAGACGACTACACGCGGGGCAGGGCTCATCTCTTCACCCTGCCGGTGCCTGGTCACTCCAGCATTCCGAGCGCGGTGTCGGGGCGGCAGTGGGGGCAGGCGGGCACGCCGTCGGCCAGCAGCCGCCGTATCTGTCCCGGGCCGGCGGGGGCGCAGCGGTTGCCGGTGTCCCAGCAGTCCCCGGTGTGCACGCGGGCCGGGGGCCGGCCGCCTCCGATGCCGCGCTCGATCAGCCACGCGGGCGGTTCCTTCGGCGGGCGCCGGGAGGCGGCGAGGGCCTCGCGTTCCTCGGCCGTGGCAAGGGCTTGTTCGGCCCGGCCGAGTTCGCCGCGCAGGTAGGTGACCAGCGTCCGCAGCCGAGGCAGGTCGGGCGGCAGGACGGACACGGCTCTAGCTCCCGTACTGCGCCCGCCGCGCGGCCCTGCACGCCTCGCACAAGGGGTTCGCGGGGGCCCCGTACCGCGCACAGGGTGAACCGCTTCTCTGCACTTCCCAACGGGGCGGCGGGGAAGGCTGGCTCTTCGGCCGCCTCCCGGCGGTCCCGGCTCCTTCGTCGCATCCGGGCATGCCTGTCTGTCACGGGCTGTTCCTGCCCTCAGCGCCTCTCGGGCAGATCCGGAGTGGTCACCGCGGGAAGGGAGGGGCGCAGACCTCTGGTGGAAAAGCGGCGCATGCAGGGCCGTTCGACGCGTGTGTACAGCACCCGGGATGCGACCAGGGCCACGGCGAACGAGACACAGGCAACCCGGCCCGACCCCCACGCGTCGCCCGTGCACCACATGACGACCGCGATCACCGTGGCGTGTGACAGATAGAAGGCGTACGAGATGTCACCGAGACGGACCATGCCCGGCGTCCGCAGCACGGATCTTTGGCCATGCGTGTCCAGCGCCGCCGTCGCCCGGATCAGCAGGGCGACGGGGACCACCGTGGTCGCGGCCAGCAGGAACGGCGCGGGAAGCACCGCGATGCCCACGAACAGGGCCGCGAACAGCAGGCCGGCCGACTGACAGACTCCGACCCGGACAGGGAACCCGCTTCCGTGCATCCTGGCCAGGATCATCCCCAGCACGAACTCCGGCAGCCGGCTCAGAGGAAACAGGTACACGAACATCATCTGCGCGCCGGTGATCGTCCCAGGCAGGGAACTCTGCTCGAACAGCGGTCCGCCCAGGGCAGCCGCGGCCAGTGGAACCATCCAGACTGTCGCCACGGCAGCCCCGGCCGCGGCCGGAAGCCACCGGGTGCGAATCCTCATGACCAGCGGCAGCAGCTTGGGGAACAGCAGGTAGAACAGCAACTCGCAGACGAGTGACCAGGCGACGCCGTTGCCTGCCAGTTGGAACTCCGGCAGCGGAACGAGGGTGTGCACCAGCAGAGCATTGGCCAGATCGCCGAGAACGCTCGGGGCGGCCGTGAGACTGGTGAGGTGCACTGACACTCCCAAGCCACGGACGAGCACCATGATGACGACCCAGACCATCAGATGGGCCGGATAGATTCTGACGATCCGCCGGCGCCAGAAGCTGCGGGCGGTGTCTGTCTTGCGCGCCGAATGGGTCAGGACGAACCCGCTGAGGACAAAGAAGAGGGAGACTCCGACCGGGCCCAGCAGAAAGAAGGCCGGTCTTGGCCAGCCACCTGACCGCGATGCGTCCATCGTTGCCACGTGGCAGACGAATACGCCGAGCGCCGCGACGAAGCGCAGTCCGGTCAGGGAAGGCAACCGCGTGGACGCGGCCGCCAGAGGCGTGGCCATGCTGCTCATTGCGATTCCTTGAATGATCAGTGCAACGTGCGAACCGAGGACCGTTGCCCCACTCCGCGCTGCGCCTCCGAACGGCGGCCACGACGGCGCGCACAACGGATTCCGGCAGACCGGCTGATGATCCGGCGTCTCACGCCGCCACCAGCACGTCCATCCCACCGCCCCCCGCCAGGGTCGGGGGCAGGCCTGAAACGGCCTGAGCGGATCGGTCCTGCTCCTTGCTCCAGTCCACGTCCTGCGTGCCGTAAGCGGTGACAGCCTGGTCAGGCGCGCTTGGAGAGCGGACGTGGCGTGCGGGCGGGGGCATGGTCGTGAGGAGCACGCTTACGGGGCGGGGTAGAACTGGCGGGCCCAATGCCGGTAGCGGCCGATCGCTTCGTCGCCGGGCGCGAGGCGCGGCTGGGGTCTGTAGCACTTGTTGTTCCAGATCGGCAGGTCTTCCTCAGCGAACTTGACCGTTTCGGCATGCACCCGCCGTGTTAGAAGCCACCGCAGCGGCGGGGGTACAACCGTGCTGAAGAGCTGGCCCGGCCGCTTCGCTCGGGTCGTCGTACAGCCGACCCCGATATGCTCCTTCACCGCCCACGGCCCCGTCGGCGTGAACATCGACCAAACGTGGAACAGCAGCCCGAGCTGAGGGATATGGGCAGTGACATAGGTGATGCCGAGCCCTGCCTGGAGGATCTGCTGCTCCGGGCAGAAACGCGTGGCGATGGACCGGGTGTCGAGGTTGAGGGCCATGCGCATGCGCAGGAACGGCCCGTCGGGTTCAGGACCGTCGAGGATGGTCGGGACGGTGCCGTGCAGCGCGGCGAAGTGACGGAAGTCGAAGAGGTTCTCACCCACCTCCTGCGCGTGGGTGAGCACATCCTTTTCCCACCAAGCCGTCGGGACCGGGGCGCTGGGCAGAACGGGCAGTTCCCAGGTGGGTGCGGAGCCCGAGTGACCATGCCACACGAAGATCAGACCATGGCGCTCACACAGGGGATAACGGGTGATCCGCGTACCGCGCGGGGGCGTGCCGCCCGGGATGCTCACACACGTACCGTCGGGGCCGAAAGCGAAACGGTGGAAAGGGCACACCAGATTCCCCCCTTCCACCGTGCCTCCCACCCCGAAGTGAGCGCCCAAGTGCGGACAGTGCGCCTGAACCGCGTGCGCCTGGCCGTCGCCAGTGCGATACAGCACGACGTCCTCGCCCATGAACACACGAGAGAGCACGGCACCAGCAGCCACGTCGCGCGAGCGCGCCACGAAGAACCAGCCACTGGGATAGGGCAGCTGCGGTTGGCCGTACTGCCCGTCGTCCAGGCGCCTGCTGGGACGCTGGGGGGGCAGTTTGCCGCCCACCGAATCGGCGGCGAACCGCTCCTTCACCTCACCAGCTAGTGGCTCCAGTTCGGCGTCCGGGTCGCTCGTGCTCATGCTCGCGTTCCTCTCTCGGGTCGCTTCCCGGGCGGCGACGCCCGGCCTGCACGGGGTGCAACGAGCGGCTTAACGGGTCGGGTGCGCCGGTCTCCAGCTCGACGACGGATCCGACACGGGGGCGGTCGTTCGTCCCTCGATCAGGTCGTGGTGGAGGACCTGCATTCACCGAGACTCGGGATTGCCCCACGAGCAAGAGAAGGTGCAGTTACCACACCGGTGCCAGCGAAGCAGGTCATAGGCGTAGCTCTTCACGGTCGCCGGACGGTCGTCGTCCAGGATCAGACCGCGCAGGTACGGGACCACGTGAGCAACGACCGTGCCGGTCCGCATCAGCGACGGTGTACCAGGGAAGGGTTTCGAGCTCGACAACCGAACCGACGCGGGGCACATCAGCCCGGCCCTCGATCAGTTGGTGGCGCAGGTCTAACAGGAGTTTGCTTCAGTCCATGGATCAGCACGCTCCGGACTCGGAGTCACTGGTGCAGTTACTGACCTTGAAGTTGTCTTGTCGTAGGGGCTGACGGTTGGTGATCGTCGCGGTATGCCAGAGGTATGAGGTATCCGCAGGGTGGGGGTCTGACCGCGGAGAGGCAAGCGTTCCGTGAGCGGGTCCGGATGGAAGCAGTCGCGATGTTCACTGCTGGGCGGGGCAGTACGGACATCGCGAAGGAGTTACGGGTCAGCGTCCGGTCCGTCCAGCGGTGGCGGCAGGCCTGGCGGGAAGCGGGGCAGGATGCAGTTCGTTCCCAGGGTCCGGTGTCCCGGCCGAAGCTCAACGAGGCCCTGTTCGCCGTGCTCGAGGACGAGCTGGCCAAGGGCCCGGTCGCGCATGGCTGGCCGGACCAGCGGTGGACACTGGCCAGGATCAGGACCCTGATCGGCCGCAGGTTCCACAAGTCGATGACGTTGTCGGGTATCTCGCAGATGCTGCGGCGCCACGGCTGGAGTCATCAGGTTCCGGCTCGCCGTGCGGTCGAGCGTGACGAGGCGGCGGTGGCCGGCTGGGTGAGGGATGTGTGGCCGCACGTGGAACCATCGCGGCGGCGCTCGGGGCCTGGCTCGTCTTCGAGGACGAAGCCGGATTCTCGATGACGCCGCCGACCTCACGCACCTGGAGCCGGCGCGGCATCACACCGGTGATCCGGGTCCGCGGCCGTTCCCAGCGCCGCTCCTCCATCGCGGCCCTGTGCTGCTACAAACCCGGTGAACGCTCCCGGCTGATCTACCGGCCCAAACGACACACCGATCACAAGGCCGGGGGTCGCAAGAGCTTTGCCTGGACCGAGTACCGCGACCTCCTCGTCGCCGCCCACCAGCAACTCGACGGACCCATCGTCCTCATCTGGGACAACTTGAACGTCCACAAAGACCGCCGCATGCGGGACTTCATCGACGCACACGACTGGATCACCGCCTACCACCTGCCGCCCTACGCACCCGACCTCAACCCCGTCGAAGGCATCTGGTCCATCCTCCGCCGCACCACCCAGGCCAACACGGCCTTCACCGACCCGAGCCACCTCATGCGCCGGCTCCGACACGGCCTCCGACAGATTCAATACCGCAGCAGCCTCATCGACGGATGCCTCACCGGAACCGGACTCACACTGACGACACCACGCCTACAACCTCAGTAACAGGCCACCGCGCGCATGGGCCGGTCTGCGAGGGTGACCAGGTGGCGACCTGTGGTCTGACGGTGGGGGCGGGGGAGGTCATGGCGCTGCTCCTCGGTGCGGGGATCTCTCTATTCAATCACCTGTTCGATTTCCTCGGCGAGGGGAGCGCCGCAGGTCAGCGGTAGGTCTGTTGGCACAGCGACGTGATGGCGGGGCTGGTGACGCCGTGGGCCGCGCGGCACAGCTCCCTCATGTCCCCGGCTCCCGTCGCGGGTGCGGGCCGGACGGGTCGGTGCGGCACCGGGGCCTTCGGCCGTGCCTTCGTCTTCGGGCGAGCCTTCGGTTTCGCTGCGGGGGGCATGGCCCGCTTCGGGGCGGTGGCCCGGCGGGGCGGTGCCGGTGCTGGCCGGGCCGTCCGGCGGTGTTCGGGCGTGGTGGAGCGGGTCTCGCGGGTGCTGCTGCGGTCCTTGGCGGCGGGGTGGCCGGGGCCGGGCGCATGCTCCTGCTCGGGTGCGGGGCCGGCCGGGGCAGGGGGCGCGGGTTCGGGCAGAGGGGAGAGCGGCAGCGCCGTCCCGTTCCGTACGGCCGGGGAGACGGACGGGTGTTTGTCGTCGGCCGGTGCCGTGGCGGGGATGCCGGCGGGTGGGGCCGGCGCGGGGTGGATGGTGACGCATCCGGGGGCGGCGAGGAGCAGGGGCAGGGGCCAGCGGCGCATGGTTGTCACCGTGCCGCATACAGGCCGTTCAGCGCCCCCTGACGCCCCCGCCGACCCTCCGGACGGATGACGGCCGCGGGCGGGCCTGGTGGGCACCCTGGAGGAGGGCGGCGAGGGAGGCTCCCTGGGTGATGTTGAGACCGCCGGTCGGCGATGCCCGCGCAGGCCGCAGAGACGGTGCCCGGCCCGGGAACACTGGCAGCTGGGGTGCCTACTAAATGAAGCCGGGCGTCCGGCCCACGGCCGTGTTCTGTTCGTCGGCGTGTCGTGCCAGGCAGTGGCGTGCAGAACGCCGGCTGCGTACGTGTCTGGCGGCCGTCCAGAGCGGTGTGGGCGAGGTGGCCGCTGCACCAGGCACTACACGGCCAACGTCCTCAACTTGTCCTCGAGCTTCCCCCTGTACGCACCAATCACGTCGTCGTCGCTCCTATCGCCGTTCTTGAAGAAGACGAAAGTGGGTGAGGCTCCGATGCTGTACTCCGCAGCCACGGGAGCAACCTTGTCCATGTCCACCGACGCGAACACGATGTCGGCGTACTGTTCCGATAGTCGCTTGAAGTCCGGGGTGATGACCCTGGCAGGCCCACGCCCCGGCCCACCGCCATCCGGAGGCGGCCACAGCCGCGCGGTCGCGGGACGGGCCGGCCTCCTGTTCCAGCTCTGCGAAGACGAGCGTGCGAAAGCCGAGCATCCTGTGAGCGGTGTGGTTGCTCTGGTAGGAGCCGTGCACTCGCAGCCCTGCCCGCATCAGCCGGGACGCATGTTTCGCGCCCGCGGTGCGGCTGATCGTCTCCAGCAGGAGGTAGGCAGGGTAGAACTGCAAGGGCATCCCTCCGGTTGCGCGCGGTGTATCGCTGGGCTCAAGCGCCGACAGCCGCTCGGCCAGTTGGCGATAGAAGACTTTACGTTCGAAACGGCCCCACCCCGGCGCCCAGCGGAGAATCACCGACGCCGACGGACTGCGGCTGACCTGCTTCGCCACCAACACCACCGCCATGCCGATCGCGGCACTGGAGCTGCGACACCGCCAGCGCGCCCGGGCCGAGGACCGCATCCGGGCCGCGCGGGCCACCGGCCTGCGCAACCTTCCCCTGCACGACACCGCGCAGAACCAGATCTGGCTGGAGATCGTCCAGATCGCCCTCGATCTCCTGGCCTGGATGCCGATGCTCGCTCTGACCGGCGAAACCCGCAGGTGGGAGCCTCGCCGCCTCCGGTTCCGCCTCTTCTCCGCCGCCGCCCAGCTTGTCACCACCGCCCGCCGTCGGCACCTGAGGTTCGCAGGCCGTGGACCGACGTGATCACCGACGCCCTGGCACGGCTCGAAGCTCTCCCCAACCCCGGCTGACCAGCCCTTTCCCGTCCCTGCAAGCAGCACCACCCCAACCGGAGCCGTGGAACCCGGCGCCCACCCGACGCGGCAGCCGGGCCATCACCCTGCCCACCACCAGCCCGAACAACCGAAACGGCCCGCCGAAAGAACCGACGGACCGTCACGAAAGATCGAGGTTAGGGCATCAAGGGCAATTTACTCACCTCAAACACCCGATCAAAGTGAATAGGGATAGAGATCGATCCGGGGAACGTGGAACATGATCCTTTGGCGTGGTGAGGGAGCAGGTGGACCAAGCTCTACTAGCACGATGTCGGATGCCATGCGGATTGCAGCGACTCCATCATCGCCAACTGACTCCACAATTCCACAGAATGTCAGGGGCGCGCCGAGAGGCCCTTCCAGTGACTCGGTAGCGTCCGTCGAAGTCCACTTCTCGATCACATCCGGAATGTCCAATTCCACATTTGTCGGGCCGAGCTGCGGAGGCTCATCACCCTGCCACGTCCCCCAGGCCTCGCCCAGAGGCCCTGAGAAGACGACGCGACTGCTTTGTCTGATCAGGCTACCGATGATCACATTCATTACTTCAACCCCAGCGGGACTCGAACCATTGTGTTGTCGACGATCCACGTGTTGGTAGGGGAAACAAACGTCCAGGTCTCCATATGGAAGTGGAACTTGGTCGGTTTGCTGTTCATCTCGTGCGGTCCCATTCTGATGCTTCGCAACCCGTCGGCGGAGACGAGTCGGTGTGGATCAGGCATACCCGTCCGTGGGTGGATGTTGGTGTACGGCCCTTCGCCTAGGAAATTCTCCCACTCATCCATGACCTGATTTGGCTTGAGCGGTTTAGGTGCGACGACCTCCGGGGTCTCGACAACGGATTCCTTCGGCGGGCAGGGGTTGAGCCCCAGTGGGTCCGCCCAGGTGTGGGGGTTGTGGATGTAGGTGGCCGGGTTGGGGGCGGGGGTGAGACCGAGGGGGTCAGGGGTGAGGTAGCGGGCTGTTTCGGGGTCGTAGGTACGGAAGTAGTTGTGGTGGAGGCCCGTTTCCGGGTCGTAGTACTGGCCGGGAAAGCGGAGTGGGGTGTAGGCCGTTGCGTCGCGGTTCCAGGTTGTGGTGCCCCAGAGCGTGGTGCGGGTGTGCCACGCCGTGGTGCCGTCTTCTGCGAGGAGGTGGGTGGGGGTGCCCAACAGGTCCGTGACGATCGTGAAGAAGCGGTCGTCGACCTCGTCCTGGGTCATGCGTTCCGTCTGGGTGATGGGGTGGAGGCCTTGGTGGGTCCAGGTGAGGGTGACCGAGCCACTGGTTTGCTCGCAGAGGGTTGTGCCGTCCCAGGTGAAGAGGGTCTCCTCGACGACCGTGCCGGTCTCTGACAGACGCCACTTGGCCGTCCGGCGACCAAGGGGGTCGTACTGGTAGCGCCAGCGGGTGCGGTCCGGGGTGGTGACCCCGACCAGCTGGTCTTCGGTGTTCCACTCGTAGTGCCAGGTGTCGGGCTTGTGGGAGAGGCGGCTCTTCTGACGGAGGGTGACGCGGCCCAGTGCGTCGTGCTCGTAGCGGATCGATCCCGCGCGGGTGATGTGAGTGCCCGTGTAGGCGCGGTCGCCCTGGGCCTCCGCGCCAGGGTGCTGTGTCGGCCAAGAGGCGGTGGTCTGGTTGCCGGCGTCGTCGTAGGCGTAGCGCTCCGACCAGGAGGAGGCCTCAACGGCAGTGACGCGGGCCGCTGCGTCCAGGGTGAAGCTGCGTGGGCCGGTGAGGGAGTCGTCGATGCCGGTCAGATAGCCGTCGGCGCGGTAGCTGTAGCCCCGCCGTTGAAGGGTGCGGCCATCCTGCCCGACGACCGACTGGGCGGCGCGGCGGCCCATCACGTCGTACTCGTGGGTGAGGGTGAGCGACGGGTTCAGCGTACGGGTGAGCTCCTGCCCCGCAGCGTCGCGTTCGAAGGTCAGGGTGCGACCCTCGGTGGTGAGGCCGCTGCGCCGCCCTGCCGCGTCGTAGGTCCAGTGACACTGGGCGCCTGCAGGCGTCGTGCGGCTCGTGCAGCGGCCCAGGGCGTCGTAGCCGTACGTGAGGGTGCGGCCGTTCACCGTTTCCGACAGGAGCCGCCCCGTGGCGTCGCGAAGCCAGGTGACTGTAGCCTCCGGTGAGGAAGCCGTCGCGAGGGCGTCGAAGACGTCGTACTCGTAGGTGGTGACCAGGCCGGCCGCGTCCTTGCGGACTACCTGCCCGAGTGCGTTGTGCTCGTACGCCGTGGTCTCGCCTACGGCATTGGTGCGGGAGGTCAGGCGCCCCGAAGCGTCGTACCCGTAGGTGAGGGTTCGGTCGTCGAAGTCCGTCTCCGAAGCCAGCCGTCCCGCCTCGTCATAGGCATAGTTCCAGGTGAGCCCTTGCGGGTTGGTGACCTCCGTCAGGCGGAGTTGCATGTCGTGCGTGAACGTGTAGCGCGTGCCGTCGGGGCCGGTGCGGGTGGTGAGGAGGTCGAAGTCGCCGTATTCGAAGTCCGTGTCTCCGCCGATCGCGTCCGTGTGGGTCAGGCAGTTGCCCTCGCCGTCGTAGGTCCAGGACTCCTTGGTGCCGTCGGCGTTCACACGCTGCAGGAGGCGGCCCTCGATGCTCCAGGTGAGGTGCGTGGTGTGGCCCAGCGGGTCCGTGATGGCTATCGGGCGGCCGAAGGCATCGCGGACATACGCCGTTGTCCCACCCAGGGGGTCGGTCGCTGAGGAGACCTGGCCCGTCGGGTCGCATCGGACCGTCATGGTGTGTCCCAGGGCATCGGTCGCCGACGCGAGGTGGCCGCGGGCGTCGTACCGGAAGTGGGTCGTGGCGCCGGACGTGTCGGTGACCGAGGTGCGGTTGCCGTGGTCGTCGTAGGTCTGGCGGACTACTCTGCCGTCCGGGGTGATCAGCTTCACAGGCAGGCCGAGCGCGTTGTATTCCGCCTGAGACGCGCGGCCGTCCGGGCGGGTCACGCCGGTCACCCGGCCCGCCTCGTCGTATGTGAAGCGGGTGGTGTGGCCCAGCGGGTCGGTGCGTACCAGGAGCCGGTTGCGGCGGTCGTGCTCGAAGCGGGTCGTCGCGCCGGTGGGATCGATCTCCGCGGTGATCTGGGTGCGGTCGTTGACCAGGAACTGTGTGGTGTGGCCGAGGGAGTCGGTGAGGGTGGTACGTCCGGGCTCGTAGGTGAAGCGGACGTTGAGGTGGCCGTTGGTGCCGGACTGGGCGATGCACCGGTGCTGGTCGTCGTAGACGTAGTCGAAGTGGCGGTCGTTGGTGTCGGTCCAGGAGGTGATCCGGCCGAGCTCGTCGTAGCCGAAACGGAGTGGAAGACCGGAGGAGTTGGTGACCTGGGTGAGGTGGCCGTCGGTGTAGCCGTAGCGCAGTACCTGGGTGCCGTCGGCCAGGGCGAGGTCGGTTATTCGGCCATCGGAGGTCGTAAGACGGACCTCGTAGCCGCCGCTGTGGGAGATGGCGGCAGGGGCGCCTGCTTCGTCGTACGTGTAGGTGATCCAGGCGCCGTTGCGGTCGTCGATTTGAGTGAGCAGGCCGTCCTTGGTGAAGTGTCGGACCTGGCCGGTGTTGGGGTCGGTGACCGTGTAGCCGCCGTCTTCCTGCTGTTCCAGCGGCCAGCTGCGGCCCAGGCGTGGCAGTACGGGGGCGTCGGGCGAGGGGTGGGGGTAGCCGAGCAGGCTGCCGTCCTCGCTGACCAGGACCACGCCCTCGTCGTCGAACTCCAGCCGCTGGTCGACGGTGCAGGCCCAGGTGGGGCCGAACCAGCGGCCCAGACGGTATGACGACTCGAACGTCCGGCTGAACACCAGCGGCAGGGAGCCGGGGAGGACCAGGTCGGTCTGTGGGAGTGTCATCCGGCCCGTCGCGACGTCGACAGGGTCCTCCCGACAGGTCTTGCAGTCGGATTCCCGTGACTTGTCGTGCGGGTCGTGGCGCAGCTCTTCGCCAGCCGACGGAGCCGACTCCTTCGGTCCCCCCGGCCTCTTCGGCGTATGTGCCAGGTCGTCGGCGAGGCGGGCGGCTCCGGCGGCTCGGCGGGCAGCGCCGGACAGCAGGCCACCTCCCTTGGGGCCGATGGCTTCCGGGACGAGCGTGCCGCCGAACTCGAAAGGGTCCTTCATCGCGCTGTCGGCCATGGCCTTGGCCGCTGCGGCAGGGTCGTTGGCCGCGCTGAGGAAGCCGGCGCTCATGCTGTTGAGGCCCATCTGGGCCACGGTCGGGTGGTTCATGTTGTAGGGATCGTGGGAGTCGAGCCCGCGGGCGAAGTTGACCAGGCCAGCCGTGCCCTTGGCGATTCCGCCGAGGAAGTGTTCTGCCTCCGCGCTCTTGCGGACGATCTCGACCAGCGCGGCTTCGGCGGCCGACACCTTCGGCGCCGCGTCACGGGCCTGCTCCAGGGCCTGCGCCACCGAGTGGGCGACGTCGTCGCGCTGGCGCCGCGCCTCGGCCAGCTTCTGCCGGGCGGCCTTGATGCCGTCCGTACCCGGGTCGGTGAAACCCATGGGGCGGGCCGGCAGCGGATCCTGCTGAGCTTTGACAGCCGACTCGTAGTCCTTGACCCACCTGTCATAGGCGGCGTGGGCGTTCTCCGACAGCTTGACGGCGGCCTTGTACTCGTCGATCGCCTCCTTGGCCTGCCCCTGCGCCCAGGTCACCGTGTCGGCGAAACGGCCCACCGCGCCGGCCGCCGTCTCGAAGGCGGCCGCGGCCGCGAACCAGCGAGGGACCTTCTCCTGGACGGAGTCCCGAAAGGCGTCGGCCGTGGCGCCTTTGATGCCGTCCGTGCCCAACTTCTTCAGGCCCTCCCCAGTACGGGTGAAGGCGGCGTGGAAGTCGTTCAGGTGCCCGGCGGTCGTCCGCAGGGTGCTTGCGCTGCCGTGGACCAGCTGCTTGGGATCGTCGCTCTGGCCGAGCTCGACCTCCCCCACGTCGGCGCCCAGACGGTTCGCCGCCGAGTTCGCCGTACTCCGGACCGCGTTGGCGCCCCCCTGCCAGCCGACATCCTCCAGCTTGTCGGCCGTCTTGTCGCCGAGCCACTCGACCGCGTCGCCCGTGAGGGCCGCGCCCTTCTCCAGCCAGTTGCCGCCGCTCATCAGGAGCCGCCCCCCTGAACCCCGCTCTGATCACTGTCCTGGCCGCCACCCTGCTGGTCTGGGCCCTGCGGGTTGCGGACGCGGTCGAGCGTCTCGCGGTCCATGCCCTGAGCTTCGGCCACTTCCTCCAACATGCCGCCGACGAGCCCCTCGTTGAGCAGGCCCTTCTTGGTGTCCGCCCACGTACGGTCGAAGTCCTCCCTGGCCTGACGCGCCTGCTCCGGCGTCTCCCGCTTGAACGCGTGATCGGAGAGGACCGCTTCCAAGGACTTCTTCTCGACCTCGTCGTTCGACGCATGGGGGTTGCCGATACCGGCGTTCACCAGAACCTTGAACGTGCCCTTCAGGTACTGGTCCTGCTCCCAAACCGAACCGGCCCCGATACCCAGGCGCTCCGCGAGCCCACTGGTGATGACGAAGAGACTGGCCACGCCCATGTCCCAGCGTTCGCAGAACCCCTCCAACGCCGCCGCGACCGACGGATGACCGGCCTCCATACCCGTCGGCGCCAGCTGGCTCATACCGCCACCCGCCACGGCCGAGGTGCCCATCGCGAACTCACGCAACTCCCCGACCGCAGAACGCAGACCCTCCTGGATGTTCTGTACCGCGACCGGATCCATATCCAGGTCTGGGCTGCCACTACTCATGATCCATTCCCCCCAAGGTCCCGGAGACGCTACACGAGAAGACCGACAGCTCTGGTACCGGGCGCCGACGTTCGGCCAGGTCAACGGGCCACTGGCTCGGCGAGGGCCGGCCGACGGAGCGGCGACGACCGCCCACCCGCGGCCGCCCCCTCGGCCATGCGGACGGCCGCGCCCGCCCCGCTGCCCACCCCGTCCCCGCCCGGCCGACGCGGCCCGGACGACGTCGCCGCGGCATGGGCGCGCGGCATGAGGTGTCTGCGAACTCGGCGCGGCTGCAGCGGGCGCTCGCCGCGGCGGACATCGTTCGACGCGCTCAGCCTGGAGGAGCAGTCCGAGGCGCTGTTGCTCCTGCGCGACCACTGCGTCAAGGCGCGAGCCGTCGCCGAGGACGGGCCGGAGAGCATCCGCCGTGCCGGGCACCCTACGCACACGCCTACGGTCCTGATCACACGCGGCGGGTTCGAACACCAGCTGGGGAAGATCGCCTCGCTTACCCCCCTCGACGAACGCCGTAAGGCGTGCCGGCTGCTGATCGCGGCACTCGCGATCGCCGCCGAACGGCGCCGCGAGCGCTTCAGCTCCGACTGGTGCGGTCATGGGTGGCACAGGCTGCCCGTCGTTGACCGACTGCCTCGGTCGCCACGGCCCGGATCTTCGCTTCCGCCAGTCCCCTTTCCGGGGACGGCGGGAACCGACTGCTGCTGTTCAGGTCCGGCAGGTGTTGCGGACGATCCGGTCAACGACGGCCGCGGCCTGCTCGGGGTGTCCCTCCAGCCACGTACCGAGGTGTTCCCGGACGGCCTCCGCGACGCAGGGGCGCACTGCGGCACCGCCCAGCCTGCCGTGGGTGGCGCCGAGGTACTCGGGATGGTCCAGCTTCACCGACACGACCGCCGTCAGCCCCTCGCTGATCTGGTCTGCGCAGAGGTCGGGGTCGGCGGCCGTCAGAAGCCGCCCCTGCCGCGCGTACGAGGTGACCACGGCCGCCACCCCGTCGCGGAAGCCCAGATCATGCGTGCCGCCTTCGGGGGTGGGCACGCTGTTGGCGAAGCTCCGGACCCGCTCCCGGCGGGAGCCGCACCACCGAAGGGCCACCTCCAGGGTCCCCGCCATCCGCAGGTCCTCCCGCTCGAAGGCGATGATTTCCGGGTGAACGGGGGGCCCGGATTGAGCGTCGAGGAAGGCGACGAAGTCCCCTGCCCCGCCCGGAAACTGGAACCGCACCGGCTGGGTCAGGCCCGGGGAGCGTTCGTCGTTCAGGGAGATGCTCAAGCCCTGATTCAGGAAGGCTAGTTCCCTGAAGCGCTCCACGAGTACGTCGAACGAGCACTCCACGGTCCCGAAGATGTCGGTGTCGGGCCAGAAGGCGATGGCGTTCCCCTTTCTGGTCGCCGGCCCTACGGCGGTAGGAGGGGTGAGCGCGACGCCCCGCGCGTACTCCTGGACCCAGCGCAGCCCTTCGCTCTGCACCTCGGCGGTCAGGCGACTCGACAGGGCGTTGGTGACGCAAGGCCCCATAGCGAAAAGGCTCATGGCCGCGGCGTGGCGGCCGCCACGCTCCGCCCCGGTGTACATGCGGGTCAGCAGGAGTTCGAGGCCAGGACCTCCGGTGTCCCCGGCGGCCGCGACGGGGACGCCAGGCCCGTCGTCGGCGACACGCACGCCGCCATCGACCATGAGGGTGACGTCTACAGAGCCGGCGCGGCTGGCCAGGACCTTGTTTACCGCCCAACCGACGACCTCGAACACCGTTTGGTGCAGCCCGCGTTCGTCGGTCGAGCCGACGTACATCCCGGGCCGCTTCCGAATGGCCTCACGCCCCTCCAGCACCTGGATGTGGCTGGCGTCGTACCTGATGGCGTCCTCACTCACGAAGTCCCCCTCCGATGGTGACCGGCAGAGCTCCCCAGCCTAGAAGAATCCCTGGAAAACACCAGGTCAGAGCCCGTTCGCCGAATGTGTAGGAAGGCGGGTGAGTGCACGCCAGAAGGTCGTCGGCCGGGGGCCTCGAACTGCGGCCGCCGTGCGGCCATAGGCCCGCCGAGACCCCCGAACGAGCCCGTCCCCAGCGGCCCGGGGGTCCCCCCGATTTCGACCGGGCCCGACCGCAGAGATGTCTTTCGTGTCCCTGCCCCAGGTCCGGTCCGGGAGCGCTTCAGGCGTCGGCGGATTGGGCGCTGGTCGAGTGCCGGATTCGGGAGGCCTCCGCGTTCTCGGCTGAGCAAGGCGACAGCGCCGAGGCGCCGATTCCGGTCGACCTGCCGTGGCCTGCTGGTCGCCGGGCCGGGCAAAGGACCCCGTGACGGTGGAGTGGGCACGTTCCGGATCGGACATCTGGTGCACGGCTGATGTCCCATGCCCACCGAGGCCTGTGTCGGTTGCCGACGCAGAGGCGGAACTCAGGTTCGGTGATCGGCTCGTCGGAGGGCCTGCGCAAAGGAGTTCGAAGTACCGGATCCGCCGTGGAAGGGGAGGCTCCGCAACCTGTCGGTTCCCGGCGGAGGCTGCTGTGTGGTCCCGCGACACGCTGAGCCGGATTGACCCTCTTGACATCTCAGGCCCCAAAATCGTCGCACGTCTGTCCATCTTGCCGGGCTACTGTCGCCCCTTCCGCCCCGTAGAAGGGAAAGCAGCTGTGCGCCAGAACGCCGCCAGCAACACCGTGTTACGAATTGCGGCCGCCCTCGCCTCCGGCGTGGGAACGACGGCCGCAGCTCCTGCCAGACCACCGCTGATCCCCGGCCCGCCTCGATCGCCAGGCCGCCGGCACCCGACACGGACACAACCCGCAAGCCCGAGCCGAAGCCCGAGAGCAGTCCGGCATCGCCCCTGGCCACCAGCCACAACACGTGCTCGACGCCCACTTCCGATGGCCGCCACAGCTGCGTCGACGTCACGGATGTACCGCCCGACGGCGTGCCGAGGCGTTCGCCCACACTCGCCGCTGGCGTCACGCCACCGCAGTGGTGTGACCAGGCCAACAACCATGTGTTCGGCACCCGCACCCAGGCCTGCATCTGGCAGACGGTCACCTACACCACCTACCGCGTCACCAACGGGCAGCGGACGACGACCGGGCAGGCCAACCTCATAGTGATGCAGTACAACTACACCGACACCGGTCTGGGCCGCTACACGCACCAGATCGACACGTCGATGTACAGCGGCTGGGGAGACGCGACGAAAGCCACGATAGACGGGCAGGCGACGCTGACGGGTCCTTGCACGCGCACCAGCGCCACTTTCCCCGCCAAGCCCCTCTCGCCCGTCAACAGCTGGAACACCGGCGAGTCCTTCTTCGACAGCTCACTCGTGGGTCCCGCGACAAAGGGCAAGTGCAAGACCACGTGGTACCTCACCTTCAACAATGCGGGCTACGACCCCGCCGCTGTCGACTATTCGATGAACGAGGTGCGCTGCGACAACGCCACGGCCGGCCGGCCAGGCATCGGGTGCGTCATTCCGTGGGCGGCCTCCAACCTCGTCTACACCCGCACCGCGACGCCTGAGCTCGCCGACCACGTGACCAAGGCCCAGGCCAGCGGGCTGCCGTCACGGCTGACACGGACTGAGGACCAGACCGTCATCGATTCCAACCGCACCAAGGCCTGCGGGTCCGCTCCGAGCGTCCCCGGAAAGTCCTGCGACGAGTATCCGATCGCCACCTCGGAGCAGGGGCTGAACGCCGGAGGGACACGGCGGACCCACCCCAGCTGCGGGTTCCCGGCGTGCCGGCCGGGACCGGCCCCGTCGGTGCCAGCGTGTGCATGATCGCTGCGACGGACAACAGCTCGCAGGGCGGCACGAACACTCAGTTCTTCCGGCGAGATCGCGTCCTTCAGGGCGACCCGTTCAACGTGGTCGTCCAGTAAGGGCAGTGCAGGCGCCGCCCGGCCGGGGCGGCGCCGTTGCGTGGCGGCCGAGCCGGTGATTACCTCGCCTGGCAGCGGCTGCGCCGTACGACACAAGGAGCGGTGATGACGATCCACCAGGCCCCGGTCTTCGTCAACGAGGGCACTTTCGGGATCTTCGACCACGGCGAAGTGCCCATCGAAAGCGCCGACTGGTCGGGTGACTTGATTGCCCCGATGTCCGCAGGGGCGATGGTGCGGACCGGCATCAACACCGGCAACGTGCGAGTGGAGGTCCGGACAGAGGCCTCGCAGGTCTCGTCGGGGGAATGGGAGGAGGAGGCGACGGCGCTGGTCTGGTCGCCCACGGGCAGTCTGCGTATCGAGTCGGTCGTCGATGGGCCGCGGTCAGAACTTCCGGTCCTGTCGGCCTCCGGCCCGGGCTGGTACGAGCTGGAGGTCAAGGCCCGCGGGCGCCGGCAGGCCCCGGACGCTTCCCTCCTCGAATCCGACGAGGCCTACCTGATCACCCTTCGCCCGGCTTCCGAGAAGACAGCTCCCTTGCCCGCCGGGGCCTTGGCGGCGCCGGACCCCGACGAAGAGGCCAGGCGACGACGACTACTTCAAGGATGAGAGGACCGCAAACAGTCGTGTCCCGCCCCTGCGA
>NZ_JBSGZP010000058.1:0-18082 GCF_053611065.1 Streptomyces sp. NPDC054840 | reverse complement strand
CTCTGGGTCCCGGGGCCGCCCCTGCGGTGCTCGGTCGCGCTTACGCGCCCTTCGACAGGTCCGGGCCGGAGCCCGTGGCCTCGATGGGGGGAAGGTCCGGCAGAGCGGCCTTCTCCTCGCCGCGGAAGGTGAACTTGGCGTCCTCGCCCTCACCCTCCTTGCCGACGACCACGATCTGACCGGGACGCAGCTCGCCGAAGAGGATCTTCTCCGACAGCAGGTCCTCGATCTCGCGCTGGATGGTCCGGCGCAGCGGGCGGGCGCCCATGATCGGGTCGTAGCCGCGCTTGGCGAGCAGGAGCTTCGCGTCACCGCTCAGCTCGATGCCCATGTCGCGGTCCTTGAGGCGCTCGTCGACCTTGGCGATCATGAGGTCGACGATCTGGATGATGTCTTCCTCGGTGAGCTGGTGGAAGACGACCGTGTCGTCGACACGGTTGAGGAACTCGGGCCGGAAGTGCTGCTTGAGCTCTTCGTTGACCTTCGCCTTCATCCGGTCGTATCCGGTCTTGGTGTCGCCCTGGGCGGCGAAGCCCAGGTTGAAGCCCTTCGAGATGTCCCGGGTGCCCAGGTTGGTCGTCATGATGATGACCGTGTTCTTGAAGTCCACGACCCGGCCCTGGGAGTCGGTCAGGCGACCGTCCTCCAGGATCTGGAGAAGGGAATTGAAGATATCCGGGTGGGCCTTCTCGACCTCGTCGAAGAGGACGACGGAGAACGGCTTCCGGCGCACCTTCTCGGTGAGCTGGCCGCCCTCTTCGTAGCCCACGTAGCCGGGGGGCGAACCGAAGAGACGGGAAACCGTGTGCTTCTCGCTGAACTCCGACATGTCGAGGGAGATCAGCGCGTCCTCGTCGCCGAAGAGGAATTCGGCGAGCGTCTTGGAGAGCTCGGTCTTACCGACACCGGACGGACCGGCGAAGATGAACGAGCCACCCGGGCGCTTCGGGTCCTTCAGACCGGCACGGGTACGGCGGATCGCCTGGGAGAGCGCCTTGATGGCGTCCTTCTGGCCGATGACCCGACGGTGGAGCTCGTCCTCCATGCGGAGCAGTCGCGAGGACTCCTCCTCGGTGAGCTTGAAGACGGGAATGCCGGTCGCGGTCGCGAGGACCTCGGCGATGAGATCGCCGTCGACCTCGGCGACGACGTCCATGTCGCCGGCCTTCCATTCCTTCTCGCGCTTGGTCTTCGCCGCCAGCAGCTGCTTCTCCTTGTCACGGAGAGACGCCGCCTTCTCGAAGTCCTGGGAGTCGATGGCCGACTCCTTGTCGCGGCGCACGCCCGCGATCTTCTCGTCGAACTCGCGGAGGTCCGGCGGCGCGGTCATCCGGCGGATGCGCATCCGGGAGCCGGCCTCGTCGATCAGGTCGATCGCCTTGTCCGGGAGGAAGCGGTCCGAGATGTACCGGTCCGCCAGCGTCGCCGCCTGGACGAGGGCCTCGTCCGTGATGGAGACGCGGTGGTGGGCCTCGTAGCGGTCGCGCAGGCCCTTGAGGATCTCGATCGTGTGGGGGAGGGAAGGCTCCGCCACCTGGATCGGCTGGAAGCGGCGCTCAAGGGCCGCGTCCTTCTCAAGGTGCTTGCGGTACTCGTCGAGCGTCGTGGCACCGATGGTCTGGAGCTCACCACGGGCCAGCATGGGCTTCAGGATGCTGGCGGCGTCGATCGCGCCCTCGGCGGCGCCCGCACCCACGAGGGTGTGGAGCTCGTCGATGAACAGGATGATGTCGCCGCGGGTGCGGATCTCCTTGAGCACCTTCTTCAGGCGCTCCTCGAAGTCACCGCGGTAGCGGGAACCCGCGACCAGGGCGCCGAGGTCAAGCGTGTAGAGGTGCTTGTCCTTGAGCGTCTCGGGAACCTCGCCCTTGACGATCGCCTGGGCCAGGCCCTCGACGACGGCGGTCTTGCCGACGCCGGGCTCGCCGATGAGGACCGGGTTGTTCTTCGTACGGCGGGACAGCACCTGCATGACCCGCTCGATCTCCTTCTCGCGCCCGATGACCGGGTCGAGCTTGGATTCGCGGGCCGCCTGGGTGAGGTTGCGGCCGAACTGGTCCAGGACGAGCGAGGTCGAGGGCGTGCCCTCGGCCGGGCCGCCGGCCGTGGCCGACTCCTTGCCTCCACCGGTGTAGCCGGAGAGCAGCTGGATGACCTGCTGCCGGACTCGGTTGAGATCGGCGCCCAGCTTCACGAGGACCTGGGCGGCGACGCCCTCGCCCTCGCGGATCAGGCCGAGCAGGATGTGCTCGGTGCCGATGTAGTTGTGGCCGAGCTGGAGGGCCTCTCGGAGCGAAAGCTCCAGGACCTTCTTCGCCCGCGGGGTGAAGGGGATGTGGCCGGACGGGGCCTGCTGCCCCTGACCGATGATCTCCTCAACCTGCTGGCGAACAGCCTCGAGCGAAATCCCGAGGCTCTCCAGGGCCTTAGCGGCGACACCCTCACCCTCGTGGATCAAGCCCAGGAGGATGTGCTCGGTGCCGATGTAGTTGTGGTTGAGCATCCGGGCTTCTTCCTGAGCCAGGACGACAACCCGCCGCGCGCGGTCGGTGAACCTCTCGAACATCGTTTATCGCTCCTCAGAGCGGTCGGGCAGTTCGGGGTCGGTCCCCGCCCTGTCCTTCCGCATGCTAGTCCCGCGGGGCGGGACAGCTCATTCCAACTGCCGACATCCGTCCACGGCTCACCCCTGCATCAGCGGGAAAACCGGCTTGAAGAGCCGACAACTGCTCCAACTCGATGGTGCGAGACGATGTTCCCGCAGGCCAGGCAGATACCCGTCATGCGTGTACGCCGACGGCGAACGGAAGCCCGTCAAATCAGCGTGTCGCCCCGATCCACTAGGAATGTCTTACCCGTAAGGACTGACACTCCATGCCGGTGCCCCCGGTTCCCTCCGCTAAGGGCGAACACGGTTGCGTCCCGAATGCGGACTCCGGAGTCCACGGAAGTTTACGTTCCGCACGGCGGTGAGTGCGGTGTGTCACATCGAGCGTAACCCCGGGGCGTTTCCGAAGTTGCTCCGGACATGGCCGTCACCCTCTCGTCGCTCGCCCCGCCGCCCCGCCAGGTGCCCGAGGAGGACGCGTATGCCTCCTGGTACGGGAGAGTGCTCGGCTGGACCGTCACGGGCGGGCCGCCGGTCCAGCTCGTGACCGGGATCGGCTTCGACGTGCTGGAGCTGCCGTCCGACGCGGGGGCCGCACTGCTGCGCAGGCCGGTCGCCACGGGCCCGGTGGCCCTGATGGGGCGCCGGATGCGGTTCCTGGTGGCCGCGGGGAGCGCGGAGGAGCTGGACGGGCTGCTCGCCTGGCTGGAATGGGGCGGGGTCGCCCTCGATCTGACCGCCCTGGGTGCGGGTGGCCGGATCACCGCCCCGGTGCCGCCGGGGCATGACGTACGGGACGGGAGTCCCCGGGGGGCCGCCGTGTGGCTACGGCCCCCCGAGCAGGGGTGCGAGGCACTGCTGCCTGCCCTGCCCGGTCTCGGACAGGGTGCCGGTCCCGGGCGGGTGGGCGCCGGTCCCGATCTCGTGCGCCTGGTCTCCGCGGCGGCGACGGAATGCCACCGCGCGCGGCTCCGGCGCCGTACGCCCCTGCGGAGCGCCGTGGCCGGGCCTCCCTCACGGGCCGGCCGGGTCAGTCCCTGACGGGTCAGCCCCGGTTCTCGTAGGCGTCGCGGATGTCCTGCGGTACGCGACCGCGGTCGTTGACGCTTAGGCCCTGGGACTTCGCCCAGGCGCGGATCTCCGCGGTGTCCGGGTTGCCGGACGCCACGGCCGTGCGGCCCTTGGCGCGGCCGGCGGACGCGCGGCCACCGGTGCGGCGGCCGCCCTTGGTGTACGGGTCGAGCAGACCGCGGAGCTTTTCAGCGTTGGCGGTGGTGAGGTCGATCTCGTAGGTCTTGCCGTCCAGAGCGAACGTCACCGTCTCGTCCGCCTCGCCACCGTCGAGGTCGTCGACAAGAAGGACCTGAACCTTCTGTGCCACCGGGATTTCCTTTCATCGAAAAGCAGTACGCGGAAAGGAAACCGCTTTTGCCTGGAAAACACAAACCCCCGGGGAGAGGTTCGAGACCGCAACGGGGCGGGAAACGTGCGCGATTCGGACATAGGCCACAGGTACGCGGAGCGCCGGAAAAGCTGAGGCCATCGATCAGAGGTGCAGAAGCATCCGACTGTTGCCCAAGGTGTTCGGCTTCACTCGTTCGAGACCGAGGAACTCGGCGACACCCTCGTCATAGGAACGCAGCAGCTCCATGTAGACATCGGTCTTGACCGGGGTCTCGCCGATCTCGACGAAGCCGTGCTTCGCGAAGAACTCGACTTCGAAGGTGAGGCAGAAAACCCGGCTCACCCCGAGGGTACGGGCGGTACGCAACAACTGCTCCAGCACCTGATGCCCGACTCCGGCGCCCTTCAAGCCCCGGTCGACGGCGAGAGTGCGCACTTCGGCAAGGTCTTCCCACATCACGTGGAGAGCGCCGCAGCCGACGACCTGACCGTCGGACTCGCGTTCCGCGACCCAGAACTCCTGGATGTCCTCGTAAAGGACGACCGGAGCTTTGTCGAGCAGGATCCGCTGCTGCACGTACTGGTCGAGGAGGCGGCGCAGCGCGGGAACATCACGCGTACGGGCACGGCGGATCGTCACTGTTTCTGCATGTGCAGTGGAAAACTCTCCCATGGCTGGGGACGTTATCGCCCCGGCTCCTGCGGCTGCTCGCCGGACTCCCCCTCGGTCGCGGGCGGAGCGGGGGGCCCGGGGGAGGTGTCCCCACCCGACTCGTCGTCGTGCTGGACGACGCGTACGGCGTCCCGGAGGGCTTCCCGCTGTTCCGCGGACATCATGCCGAAGAAGGCCACGAGGGCGGCCGCGGGGCTGTCGCTCGTCGACCAGGCTTCGTTCATCAGTGCGGCCGAGTAGGCGGCGCGGGTGGAGACCGCCGTATATCGATAGGCGCGGCCTTCGGCTTCCCGGCGGACCCAGCCCTTCTGATGAAGATTGTCCATAACGGTCATGACCGTGGTGTACGCGATGGACCGTTCCTGCTGGAGGTCTTCCAGTACTTCTCTCACGGTGACCGGGCGGTTCCACTGCCACACCCGCGTCATGACGGCGTCTTCGAGTTCTCCCAAGGGGCGAGGCACACCAGCACGATAGTGCGGCTTGTGCGGAATTGCCCGACTATTCGCTCGGCAACGCGCAGGAAAATCGGGCGCGCGGCCGGTGAAGCCGCACGCCCGACGGGGTTACTTCTGCTGCTGGGTGGCCTCGGCCCGGGCGAGCACGGCGTCGACCGCCGCGTCTTCCTTGGCCTTGTTGGAACCGCCCTGGCTCTTCACGATCGTCACGACGAGAGCGATGAAGAACGCGGCCATCACGAAGGGGGGCACGAGCGCGGAGACATAGTCCATGCCCCACAGCGTAGCTACCCGGCGGCCAGACCGGCCTCCGGGGGCGGGCTGGGCTTGCGGCGTGGCGGGAACACCTCACCGGGGGTCGGAATGGGCCGCTCCGGGCGCGGCGGCTCCTCGGGGTGCGGGACCGGGCGGGCCGGCCGGTCGTCCTTCTCCTTGCCCTCCTTGCCGCCGGCCAGGGCCAGCAGCCGGGTCCGGGCGGGGGCGGTCGACAGCCGTCGGCGTACGGAGCGCTCCGCGACGGTCCGGACCCGTTCCAGCAGTGCGGCGGCGACCGGGTTGGCGCGGAGCGCGCGCAGGGCGGCGAGGTCGTCGGGTTCCGGTTCGTACCCGGCGGTCAGGGCGTCCTGCAGCAGGTCCAGGTAGCCGGAGAGACTGCCGGGCAGGGCGCGGCGGTAGCGGGCGAGGTCCGCGAGGAGGAACGCTCTGAGCCGGCCCGCCTCCTCGACCGCTTCGTCCACCGACTGCGCGAGGCGCAGGCAGTCCTGGACCTCCTCGGCCGCCAGGGGGGCCGAGGAGGACTGAAGGGCGTGGGCGAGGAGGCGCCTGAGCAGGTGCAGCTCAGCGGCGCTGAACGCCATGCCGCCGCGGGATCCGTAGGGCGTGGGCATGGGCCGAAGATACGCGCTAATCGGACAAAATCCCCTGAGCGCGGGCGCGGCGCGCTCGGCGGGTCCCTCAGCCGGTCTCTTTGACCGCGCGCAGGAAGTCGGCCCAGGCGGCCTGGGTGGTGGCCAGCACGAGGTGGGCGGGGTCGGCGCGGTCGGCGACCTTGACGAGGGCCCCGGGGGCGGTGGCGACGTAGACGCAGGCGTCGCCCTCACTGCAGAACGAGGACTTCCGCCACGCGGGCTGAGTGGTCATGGTGTCTCCTCCGGGCGCGGTGGCCGGTAATTGCCGTCAATGACGGTAACGCCGCAGCCGGTCCGAGCCGACGACTTTCCGGAATTCGGTGTTTCGCCGCTTCCCTCACGAGGGTGCGGGTACCGCAGCGCGGGGCCCGCACCCTGCCCGCCCCTTCGCCGTTTCCCGGGGCTGCGCCGCGGCCCCGCCCACGGACCCCGCCCCTCGGACGCCGGCGGAGCCTGATTCTCAGATACGGGCCACGAACGCGGAGACCGCCTCGTGGACGTCCGACTCCGTCCAGGACACGCCCGGCTCCGTGATTTCCAGTTCCGTCACCGCCAGGCCCGGCGGGCCGTCGGCGGACCAGCGGCGGAAGAGGACCGTGCCCGTCTCCTCGGCCTGCCGCAGGCCCGCCTCCGTCAGCCGGTCCGGCTCGTACGGAAGCCACACCTGGAACTGGTGGGTGTGCGGTTCCTCCGGATGGATCCGGGCCCAGGGCACCCCCGAATCCGCGAATGCCGAGCGCAGTGCCCGCGCCACCATCCGCGCCTGCGCCACGTAGGACGGCAGCCGGGGCAGTTCCCGTTCCAGTCCGGCCAGCGCCGAGAGGGCCTGCGGGAACTGCCGGAAGATCTGGCCGCCGTAGCGGTGCCGCCAGACCCGGGTCTCCTCCACGAAGGCCCGCGGCCCCGCCAGCGCCGCCCCGCTCAGGCCGCCGAGCGACTTGTAGAACGAGACGTACACCGAGTCCGCCAGGCCCGCGATCTCCG
The DNA here is from genome assembly GCF_053611065.1 of Streptomyces sp. NPDC054840. Taxonomy (NCBI): domain Bacteria; kingdom Bacillati; phylum Actinomycetota; class Actinomycetes; order Kitasatosporales; family Streptomycetaceae; genus Streptomyces; species Streptomyces sp. NPDC054840. The sequence goes on along the minus strand of NZ_JBSGZP010000058.1, from coordinate 11,047 downwards.
GCAGGGTGCGCCCGAAGTGGACGGTGGACTCCCACAGCCGGGCTCCGTCGAAGTGGACGACCGCGTCCCGCTCCCGGGCCGCTCCGATGAGCGCCTCAAGCTCCTCCCACGTGGGCAGCAGGAAGCCGGCGTCCCGCAGCGGCAGCTCCACCATCAGCGTGCCGAAGGGCTCCTGGAGCGACTCGATCTCCGCGGCCGACGGCTGGCGGGCCTCCGTCGTCGGGTGGGCCACCCGCAGTCCGGAGACGGCCGACAGGGCGTCCCCCTCCCACCGCTCCGGATGGCTCATCGGGTGCAGTGCCACCACCGGGTTCCCGGTCCGGCCCGCCCAGCAGCGCAGCGCGATCTGCTGCGCCATCGTGCCGCTGGGGAAGAACGCCGCGTCCTCGGTCCCCAGCAGCTCGGCGACCTTGCGCTCCAGTGCGCCGACGACCCCGTCGCCGTACACGTCGGCCGGCCCGTCCATGTCGTACGGGGCTTCGGCGAGCGAGCCGAGCAGCTCCCCGACCGTGGGCTCCAGCAGGCTGCGCGACAGCCTCCGCTGCGCCCCACGCCAGGCCGCGACCAGCCGCTTCGTACGTTCGATGTCCTCGCTGTCGTCACTCATGGGTAAAGATCCTCGCTCCACTCGCCGCCGACCGGCCAACTGCCCCAGGAGCTAGCATGGCGGCGTATCGTCCGGTACCCCCCGCGGACTGGAACGGAAGGGCCCCTCCCGCGTGAATCCATCACAGCAGCCACGCCCTGCCCGGCTCGCCGTCGGCGTCGTCGGAGCCGGCCGCGTCGGTCCCGCGCTGGCGTGCGCGCTCCAGCAGGCCGGGCACCGGCCCGTCGCCGTGTCCGGAGTCTCCGACACGTCCGTGCGCCGGGCCGCGCGGATGCTGCCCGATGTGCCGCTCGTACCGCCGGCGCAGGTGCTGGAGCTGGCCGACCTCGTGCTCCTGACCGTCCCCGACGACGCGCTGCCGTCCCTCGTGGAGGGCCTCGCCGAGACCGGCGCGGTCCGGCCCGGACAGCTCCTCGTGCACACCTCCGGCCGGTACGGGACCTCCGTGCTCGACCCCGCGCGCCGCGCGGGCGCCCTCCCGCTGGCCCTGCACCCGGCGATGACCTTCACCGGCACCGAAGTGGACGTGCAGCGGCTCGCCGGCTGCGCCTTCGGCGTCACCGCCCCCGAGGAGCTGCGCCTGGCCGCGGAGGCCCTGGTCATCGAGATGGGCGGGGAGCCGGAGTGGATCGCGGAAGAGAACCGTCCGCTCTACCACGCGGCCCTGGCCCTCGGCGCGAACCACCTGGTCACGCTGGTCGCCCAGTCGATGGAGCTGCTGGCCAAGGCGGGGGTGGAGCACCCCGACCGGATGCTCGGCCCGCTGCTCGGCGCGGCTCTCGACAACGCCCTGCGCTCCGGTGACGCCGCCCTGACCGGGCCGGTGGCCCGAGGGGACGCCGGTACGGTCGCCGCGCACGTCTCGGAGCTGCGCCGGCACGCGCCCGGCGCGGTCGCCGGATACCTGGCGATGGCCCGCACCACCGCGGACCGGGCCCTCGCGCACGGTCTGCTCAAGCCCGAACTCGCCGAGGACCTGCTCGGTGTGCTCGCCGACACGGAGTCCGACGGAGGCGACCGGTGACCGAGCTGCTGCTGCACACCGCCGAGGAGCTGCACAAGCTGTCGCGCACCGGCCGCCGGGCCGTGGTGATGACCATGGGCGCCCTCCATGAGGGTCACGCCACCTTGATCCGCACGGCCCGCGAACTGGCCGGACCCGAGGGGCAGGTCGTCGTCACCGTCTTCGTCAACCCCTTGCAGTTCGGGGCCGGCGAGGACCTCGACCGCTACCCCCGCACCCTCGACGCGGACTTGGCGATCGCCGAAGAGGCAGGCGCCGACGCGGTGTTCGCCCCCACCGTCGACGAGGTCTACCCGGGCGGCGACCCGCAGGTACGGATCACCGCCGGCCCGATGGGCGAGCGCCTCGAAGGGGCCACCCGCCCCGGGCACTTCGACGGAATGCTGACCGTCGTCGCCAAGCTGCTCCACCTCACCCGCCCCGACCTGGCCCTCTTCGGCCAGAAGGACGCGCAGCAACTGGCCCTGATCCGGCGGATGGTGACCGACCTGAACTTCCCCGTCGAGGTGGTCGGCGTACCGACCGTCCGCGAGGCGGACGGGCTCGCGCTGTCGTCCCGCAACCGCTACCTCTCCGCCGCCGAGCGGCACACCGCCCTGGCCCTGTCCCGCGCCCTGTTCGCCGGCCGCGACCGGCTCGCCGCGCAGGCCGCGCTGCGCGCCCGCGCCGAGGCCTCCCCGGCCAGCGACGAGCGGGCCACCGCCCTGGCCCGGCTGGGCGAGATCCGCGCCTCCGCCGACGCGCACGCCGTCTCGGTGGCCGTCTCCGCGGCCGGCTCCGGGCTGCCGGACGCCGTACGGGCCGCCGCGCTGCACGTCCTGGAAGAGGCGGGCCGCCACGAACCGCCGCTCGTGCTGGACTACCTGGCGCTGGTGGACCCGCTGGACTTCACCGAGGCCGGTCAGGACTTCACCGGACGGGCCGTGCTGGCCGTCGCCGCGAAGGTGGGCGCGACCCGGCTGATCGACAACATCCCATTGGAATTCGGAGCACACTCGTGAGCACCCCAGGCAGAGGCATCCCGTCGGGCGGGGCAGGCGCAGGCACCGGCATACGGCTGCACGCACCGGCCCCCGGCTGGTCCCTCGACGCCGACGTCGTGGTCGTCGGTTCCGGTGTGGCGGGTCTGACCGCCGCGCTGCGCTGCGCCGCCGGGGGCCGCCGTACCGTCGTGGTCACCAAGGCCCGGCTCGACGACGGCTCCACCCGCTGGGCCCAGGGCGGTATCGCCGCGGCCCTCGGCGAGGGCGACACGCCCGGCCAGCACCTCGACGACACCCTGGTCGCCGGTGCGGGCCTGTGTGACGAGGAGGCCGTCCGGCTGCTCGTCACCGAGGGTCCCGACGCGGTCCGGCGGCTGATGGCCACCGGAGCGGTCTTCGACACCTCCACGGAGACCGGCGAGATAGAACTGACCCGTGAGGGCGGGCACCACCGCCGCCGGATCGCGCACGCGGGCGGCGACGCCACCGGCGCCGAGATCTCGCGGGCGCTCGTCGAGGCCGTCCAGGCCGCGGGCATCGAGACCGTGGAGAACGCCCTCGTACTGGACCTGCTGCAGGACGCGCAGGGCCGTACGGCCGGTGTCACCCTGCACGTCATGGGCGAGGGCCAGCACGACGGGGTCGGCGCCGTGCACGCGCCCGCCGTGATCCTCGCGACCGGCGGCATGGGCCAGGTCTTCTCCGCGACGACCAACCCGTCGGTCTCCACCGGTGACGGCGTGGCGCTCGCGCTGCGGGCCGGCGCCGAGGTCTCCGACCTCGAATTCGTGCAGTTCCACCCGACGGTGCTCTTCCTCGGCCCGGACGCCGAGGGCCAGCAGCCGCTGGTGTCGGAGGCGGTCCGGGGCGAGGGCGCGTACCTCGTCGACGCGGACGGCGTGCGCTTCATGCAGGGGCAGCACGAGCTGGCCGAGCTGGCGCCCCGCGACATCGTCGCCAAGGGCATCATGCGCCGCATGCAGGAGCAGGGCGCGCAGCACATGTACCTGGACGCCCGGCACTTCGGCGCGCGGATGTGGGAGCAGCGCTTCCCGACCATCCTGGCCGCCTGCCGCTCGCACGGCATCGACCCGGTGACCGAGCCCATCCCGGTGGCACCCGCCGCGCACTACGCCTCCGGCGGCGTCCGGACCGACCTGCAGGGGCGGACCACGGTCCCCGGCCTGTACGCCTGCGGCGAGGTGGCCTGCACCGGTGTGCACGGCGCGAACCGGCTGGCCTCCAACTCCCTGCTGGAGGGGCTGGTCTTCGCCGAGCGGATCGCCGAGGACATCGTCGCCGAGCGGGCCGCCGGCAGCGGCCCGGGCATACCGGTCCCGGCGACCGGTCCGCTGCAGCCCGCGGGTGCCCGGTACGAGGTCCAGCGGATCATGACGGAGGGCGCGGGCGTGCTCCGCTCCGCCGACTCGCTCAGTGCCGCGGCCGACGCCCTCGAAGCGCTGTACGCCACCGCCCTGAACGACCTCGAAGCGCACGGCAAGACCGCCGAGCCGGGCGTGGACACCTGGGAGGCCACGAACCTGCTGTGCGTGGCGCGGGTCCTGGTCGCCGCGGCGCAGCGGCGTACGGAGACCCGCGGCTGCCACTGGCGAGAGGACCACCCCGAGCGGGACGATGCCCACTGGCGCCGCCATCTCGTCGTCCGGCTCTCGGCGACCGAGAAGCGCGCCCTGGTCGTCGTACCCACCGACTCCGCGGACTTCCCGTCCGTGCACCCCCTGAGCACCCCGAGCCTGGAGCAGTGACCGTGAGCACCCCCGAACTTCCCCTGATCGACCAGAACGACGGCGGCTGCGGCGACGACTGCGCCTGCGGCGACGGCGAGGAGAGCGGCCTGGACCCGGCGCTGGCGCAGCTGCTGGCCGACGCCGGCCTGGACCCGATCGAGGTCGAGGACATCGCGCACATGGCGCTGTCCGAGGACCTGGACGGCGGCGTGGACGTGACGACCGTCGCGACCGTGCCGGAGGAGGCCGAGGCCGTCGCCGACTTCGTCGCGCGCGAGGACGGCGTCGTGGCCGGTCTGCGGATCGCCGAGGCCGTGTTCTCCGTGGTCTGCACGGAGGCCTTCGAGGTGGAGCGGCACGCGGAGGACGGCGACGCCGTCACGGCCGGCCAGCTGCTGCTGTCCGTGCGCTCGCGCACCCGTGACCTGCTCACGGCCGAGCGCAGCGCGCTGAACATCATGTGCCGGCTGTCGGGCATCGCGACGGCCACCCGCCGCTGGGCCGACGTGCTGGAGGGCACCTCGGCGAAGGTCCGCGACACCCGCAAGACCACGCCGGGCCTGCGCTCGCTGGAGAAGTACGCGGTGCGCTGCGGCGGCGGCGTCAACCACCGGATGTCGCTCTCGGACGCGGCGCTGGTCAAGGACAACCACGTGGTGGCGGCGGGCGGTGTCGCGCAGGCCTTCAAGGCCGTGCGCGAGGCCTTCCCCGAGGTCCCCATCGAGGTCGAGGTCGACACGCTGGAGCAGGTCCGCGAGGTGCTGGAGGCCGGCGCCGACCTGATCCTGCTGGACAACTTCACGGTCGAGCAGACCGCCGGGGCCGTGGCCCTGGTGGCCGGCCGCGCGGTGCTGGAGTCCTCTGGCCGCCTCACGCTGGACACCGCCCGGGCGTACGCGGAGACGGGCGTGGACTACCTGGCCGTCGGCGCGCTGACCCACTCCTCGCCGATCCTGGACATCGGGCTCGATCTGCGCGAGGCGGTGTAACCCGTGCTCCTCACCATCGACGTAGGCAACACCCACACGGTCCTGGGTCTGTTCGACGGTGACGAGATCGTCGAGCACTGGCGCATCTCGACCGACCCGCGGCGCACGGCCGACGAGATGGCCGTGCTGATGCAGGGCCTGATGGGCATGCACCCGATGCTCGGCAGCGAACTGGGCGACGGCATCCACGGCATCGCGATCTGCTGCGCCGTCCCCTCCGTCATGCACGAGCTGCGCGAGGTCACCCGCCGCTACTACGGCGACGTCCCGGCGGTGATGGTCGAGCCCGGCACCAAGACCGGCGTGCCGATCCTGACGGACAACCCGAAGGAGGTCGGCGCGGACCGCATCGTCAACGCGGTCGCGGCCGTCGAGCTGTACGGGGGCCCGGCGATCGTCGTGGACCTCGGTACCGCCACCACCTTCGACGCGATCTCCGCGAAGGGCGAGTACGTGGGCGGGGTGATCTCCCCGGGCATCGAGATCTCCATGGACGCCCTCGGCGTCCGCGGGGCCCAGCTCCGCAAGATCGAGTTCGCCCGGCCGCGCCACGTGATCGGCAAGTCCACGGTGTCGGCCATGCAGTCGGGCGTGGTCTACGGTTTCGCGGGCCAGATCGACGGGGTCGTGACCCGGATGGCGAAGGAACTGGCCGGACCGCACGGCGACCCGGACGACGTGCGGGTCATCGCCACCGGCGGGCTGGCTCCGATGGTGCTGGGCGAGGCCTCGGTGATCGACGACCACGAGCCGTGGCTGACGCTGATCGGACTGCGGCTGGTGTACCAGCGCAACGCGCCCACCTTCGAGTAGCGGGGCGCCGGGGCAGGGGCCGTACCCCGCGTGTACGGTCCCGGCCCGGTCAGCCACGGACTTCGACCCACAGCAGCTTTCCCCCGGCGTCCCCGTACAGCCCGGTCCCGCCGAGCGGATACCCGCCCCAGTTCGCGGCGTACGCCCGTACGAGGAAAAGCCCGCGGCCTCGCTCGGCATCCGACTGCGGTGTCCTGCGGGGGGAGTCCGCCCCGAAAGGCGGCGGGATGTGCGGATTGCTGTCCCAGACGCTGACACGCAGTCGCGTGGACCCCATGGCCCGCAACCGGAGCGTGTACGGGCCGTCGGAGTAGAGGTAGGCGTTGGCCATCAGCTCCCCGGCCAACAGCTCGGCCGTCTCGACGACGGCGCCCATCGCGTGCGTGCGGAGCACCGAGCGCAGGGTCTGGCGGGCGAGGCCGGGAGCGCGGGGATCTTGCGGGAGTTGCAGGCTGTAGGCCCACGACGGAGATACGGTGGCAGGCATGGAAGTCTCCGATCACGGAGGGGTGTTGGTCGCGTTGCGCTTGCTGCCCGGTGACCTTGCCGCTCCGTCGAACGGGGTACTTCCGGGTGAGGTGGCCTGCCTCCCAGACCAGGGTCGCGCAAGTGTTATTTGCGTGAATCCTGCGGGATCCAGTCCTCATTCGCTCGTGTGAGTGAGACAGCGACCGGAGGGAGTGCGATGGCAGGGCGGGTAGCACTGACGGCCCGACGCATCCGCGTCGCCGTTGAGCTGCGCAAGTTGCGAGAACGCTCCGGACTCACGGCAACCGAGGCTGCGCGTCAACTCGGCACCAGCCAGGGCCAGCTGAGCAATGTGGAGACGGGCAGGTTCGGAGTCAGTCCCGAACGCGTCCACGCCATGGCCCAGGTGTACTCCGTCTGTGACCCCCTGCTCATCGATGCACTGGCCGCAATGGCGAGCGACCGCACGAAGGGCTGGTGGGAGCAGTACAGGGAGGTCCTGCCGCCAGGCCTGCTCGACCTCGCCGAGCTGGAGCACCACGGTCTGGCACTGCGCGCCGCCTACACCGTCCACGTACCCGGCCTGCTGCAGACAGCGGACCACGCCCGGGAGATCTTCGGACACGTGCTGCCGCCACTGCCCCAGGACGATGTGGAGCAGCGCGTCGCCCACAGGATCAAGCGACAGGAAGTGCTCCATCGCGACGACCCCATCCCGTACACCGCGATCATCCATGAGGCGGCCCTGCGAATGAAGTTCGGCGGGCACTCCGTTGTGAAGGCCCAGCTGACCCACTTGCTGGAGATGGGGGAGCTGAGTCATGTCCGGATTCTGGTAATCCCCTTCGACGCGGGCTCCTTCCCCGGTTCCGGCCAGTCGATCTACTACGTCCACGGCCCCGTACCTCAGCTCGACACCGTCCACCTCGACCAGTCCCATGGCCCCGCCCTGGTCGACGCCGAGGCCCAGCTCGCCAAATACCGGCTGCTTCTGGACCGTATGGAGGGCGCAGCCCTCGAATGCGGGAAGAGCCGGGACTTCATCCACAGCATCCTGCGCGTCCTGTGAACCGAGGAGTCCCCATGACTCAGCTCAGCTGGCGAAAATCGTCGTTCTGCCAGGAGGGAGAGGCCTGCGTGCACGTCGCAACGACCGTCCCGGACGCAGCCGTGAACGTGGCCGGAAGCACCGACCCCGGCGAAGACCACCTCACCCTCTCCCCGGCTGCCTGGTCGGCCTTCCTCCAGGCGGTGAAGAACCCCGGCGCCGCTTGAGGGAGGCTCCTTGCAGTCTGGGCCGACGGCGTCCTGGGAAACCTTGAAGATGCGGGAGGATGCCGCACGAGCGATCAGCACGCCCGCGGGCGGACCAGTATGCGGCGCAGGGCGGCCCGCCAGGGGTGGCGGGCCGAGACACCCTCCTCGACGGCTCTGGCCTGCTCGTACGTACGGAGCGAGCGGAGCACCGCGACATCGTCGCGCCCGGGCGGCGGGGGCATCGGGGCGCCCTGCTGGGAGGCCCGGTAGGTGTCGATGAGGTACTGCTCGATGGCGGTCATGACTCAAGCCTCACCCCGTCGGCGGCATCGCGCACGACAGTTGACGTTCCCCGTCAATCGACCGGCCCGACCCCGCCCCGCACCGCGGGTGATCACTCGTCCGGCGGCCGCGCCGGGCCGCCCGCGGCCACCCGTACGGCGGGGCCGGGAGACCCGCCCCGGCGTCCCCGTGGTGCGCGGAACGACAGAATGACCCGATGAGCGTCACGATCGACATCGCAGGCCTGCCCACCGAGCGGATCACCTTCGCGCCTTCCCCGCTCGCCGAGCTCTGCATGGCCCTGCACGCGCTCTCCCAGCCCGCGCACCACCCCGGGCTGACCTCCTGGACCACCGCCACCGCCGCCTCGCTCGATCCGTGCCTCGCGGACCGGCTGCTGGAGGCCGACTTCATGTGGCGGAGCTCCTTCTCCGACATCTTCATGCCCTTCGCCGGGCTGCCCGGCGGAACCGGACAGCCCGCCGCGACGCTGGCCGGGGCGCTGGACGTGCTGGACCGGCTGGACGACGAGCGTTTCGTACGGGCCGCCCTGCCCGGCGGTCGCGCGCATCGGATCGGACTTCATCGAGGGCATCCTCCGATGAGGGCTGTCCCGGGGCGGGGTCGAACCGGGGTGCGGTTGGCTTGATTCGGGCGGCCCAGATTCACCGATATACGGAATTCATAAACCGGAATCAGCGAAAACTCTGGCCATGGTGGCCACTTGCTGTCTAACGTGCGTCCACCGATCCCCCACGTAACGCGCACCACTTCTGCTCACGCGCTCCATCACGCTCCGCCCTGCTGTGCCCTGCTCCGCCCTGCCCTGCTCGCCTTGCCGTGGAAGGACCTTCATGCCCTCACGCCGTATAGCCACAGCAACCGCCGCCCTGGCAGCCGCAGCCCTCGTCTCGCCGCTGCTGCTCGCCGGACCGGCCGGAGCCACCGGAAGCCCGCAGAGCGACGCCGCCCGGGGTGACGCGCTCGCCAGGAAGCTGGTCAAGGAAGCGACCGGCAAGGGCGCCTACAACCACCTCAAGGTGCTCCAGTCGCTCGCCGACTACAACAACGGGAACCGCGCGGCCGGATCCAAGGGCCATGAGCAGTCGGCCAAGTACATCGAGGCGGTGATGAAGGCGGCCGGGTACCAGGTCACCCGCAACGAGTTCGACTTCGTCTACGTCGAGACCATCGAGGAGAAGCTGACGGTGGGCGGCGCGAACCAGCGCGACGTACCGATCCACCTGATGTCGTACACGGCGAACAGCCCGGAGGGCGGCGTGAGCGCCCAGGTCGCCGTCGCCCCGGTCGACGCGGACGGGACGAACGGCTGCGAGCCCGGCGACTTCGCCTCCGGCACCTTCACCGGCAAGATCGCCCTGGTCAAGCGCGGCGGCTGCACCTTCGCGGCGAAGCAGCAGAACGCGGCGGCGGCCGGCGCGGTCGGCGCGATCATCTACAACAACACCGCGGGCGCCCTCAACGGAACCCTCGGCGACCCGAACGCGGGCAAGGTGCCGACGGGCGGCATCACCCAGGAGGACGGCGAGAAGCTCGCCGCCGAGGCCGCGGCCGGCCCGGTCGAGGTCACCCTCGACATCCGGCAGCTGCGCGAGAACCGCAAGACCTTCAACGTCATCGCCGAGACCAAGGGCGGCGACGAGAACAACACCGTCTTCCTCGGCGCGCACCTCGACTCGGTCGCGGCCGGCCCGGGCATCAACGACAACGGCTCCGGCTCGGCGGGCATCCTCCAGGTGGCCCAGCGGCTCGCGAGCGAGCAGAAGAAGGTCAAGAACAAGGTGAAGTTCGCCTGGTGGTCGGCGGAGGAGTTCGGACTGGTCGGCTCCGAGGCGTACGTCGCCGGGCTGACGGACGAGCAGAAGAAGCAGATCAAGCTCTACCTGAACTTCGACATGATCGCCTCGCCGAACGCCGCGTACTTCGTCTACGACGGCGACGACTCGGACGCGACCGGCGCGGGCCCCGGCCCCGCCGGCTCCGCCCAGCTGGAGAAGGGGATCAACGACTTCCTCGACTCGAAGAGGATCCCGCACGAGGGCACGGACTTCTCGGGCCGCTCGGACTACGGCCCCTTCATCGAGGTGGGCATCCCCTCCGGCGGCACCTTCACCGGCGCCGAGGGCATCAAGACCCCGGAGCAGGCCGCGAAGTTCGGCGGCCAGGCGGGTGTCGCCTACGACGTGAACTACCACGGCAAGGGTGACGACATCACCAACATCGACCAGAAGGCTCTCGACATCAACGTCGACGTCATCGCGGACGCGGTCGGCCACTACGCGCACGACCTGGCACCGCTGTCGAAGCCCGTCGTCTCGCAGCCGACGGACGGCACGGGCAGCGGCGGCGGACTGCACCAGGGCCACGACGAGCTGCAGCAGTGAGCACGTAGGCAGGTGAACAGGAGGGCCGGGATCCGCAGCGGATCCCGGCCCTCCGCACGTTGGCCCGGCGCCCCTCGCGCCCGCCGCCGCGCCCCGGCCGGGCCCCGCCCTCCGCGGTCCCCTTCGGATCACGCCCGGCCCGCGTCGCCCGGCCACGACGGGGCCGGAACGCCGACCGGCTGGATCAGCCAGCCGAAGGCGCCCAGCCCGGCGCGGTCCGTGAGCTCCGCCGCCTCGCCGGCCGCGGACAGCGCCCGTACATAGGCCACCGGGTCCGCCGAGGCAAGGGCCAGCGGGGGCCGGGCCCCTGAAACGCCGAGCGCGGCCAGGGCCTCGCGCTGGGTCAGCAGGACCGATCCCGGCCCCGCACAGGAGTCCAGGGCCACGTGGGCGGTGACATCGCAGGAGCCGTCCGGGACCGGCGGGACCTCCCGGCCGCCCCGGAAACCCGTCAGGGTGCCGTACGGGGGC
>NZ_JBSGZP010000057.1:0-18090 GCF_053611065.1 Streptomyces sp. NPDC054840 | reverse complement strand
CCCCAGGTGGCCACGATCGTCCCGGCTATCGCGCCGAGGCCCATCGGGAGGGCCAGCCAGGACCCGGTCAGGGTCAGGAAGAACGTGATCGTCGCCTGCGTCAGGGTCAGGGACACGATCAGCACCGCCCGCACCGCGGACGTCCGTACCGAATCCGGCATCCGGCGCCGCCGGGCCGGCTCCTCGACCCACAGTCCCCGCCCGGCCGAGCCGGCGCCCGGAACCGCACTCACACCGCCGCCCTCGTCACTGCTCATGGTCCGCTCACTCCCCACCGCGCGGTCCGTCATGCCTGCTCGTCCTGCCCACTTGCCACGTGACGCGTCTGCCCCGCCACATCCATCCCTCCCGTCCGCTCCGACGCACCCCTCGAACAGACAGACGTTCGGCGGCGCCGGGAGATTCCCGAATCGCGGATACCCGCACGGGCCGAAATGATCGCGGAACGAACAATTCCAGCCATCCATCGGGTTGCGGGAACTGACGCCCCACCAAGTGTCATCTGCCACATATCGGGCTGCTCTTGACCGGAAGTGTCGGACAACTGGCGATCTTCCTCCCGGGGTCAGGCCGAAAACGTCCGGACACGTCTTCGAAGCTGCCCCGCAGCAGTAGTAGGCTCACGCCGTTTAAATGACGGAACACCGACCCCCGGCAACGGGGTTGACCTGGGGGAGGCTGGGGAGGCCATGCGCTTTCGCGGGAAGTCCATCCGCCGGAAGATCGTGGCGTTGCTCCTTGTGCCGCTCGTCTCCCTGACCGCCCTCTGGGGCTTCGCGACAGTCATCACCGGCCGTGAGGCCGTCCAACTCTTCGACGTGGCCTACATCATCGACAAGGTCGGCTACCCCGTCGAGGACGTCGTCCGCGTCATCCAGAAGGAACGGCGCCAGACCCTGGTCGTCCTCGGCGACCCCCGGGCCGCCACCGCCACGGCCGAACTCACCAAGCGACGCGCCGAAACCGACCTGGCCGTCGAGCAGATCAGCGTCAGCGCCCGCGACTCCAAAGTCATCGACGAGCTGAGCCCGCAGAGCGCCCAGCGGCTGCGCTCGATCGTCGTCGCCTTCCAGGGCATCGGCACCATGCGCCGCTCCGTCGACCAGAACGCCCTGGACCCCACGCAGGCCCTGGATCTCTACAACCGGCTGGTCGACCCCTGCTACGACTTCCTCATGAATCTCCACGGCCTGGACAACGTGGAGGTGGACAAGGAAGGCCGCGCCCTCGTCGGCATCAGCCGCGCCCGCGAACTGCTCTCCCGCGAGGACGCCGTCATCGCCTCCGCCCTCGCCGCGCGCAACGTCACCGCTCCCGACGTCCGTCACGTCTCCGACTTCGCGGCCAACCGCAGCCTGCTCTACGAGTTCAACCTCGTGACCCTCCCCGCCGAGGACCGGGAGAGCTTCGAGCAGTTCTGGAAGAACCCCGAGACCCAGCCCCTGCGCGACGCCGAGGAGCGCTTCATATCCGGCGGCGCCGTCAACAAGCCGCGCAGCGTCACCGCCGCCCAGTGGGACGAGGCCTCCACCAAGGTCCTCGACGACCTGGCGGCCATGAACACCGCCGCCGGCGACCGCTACCAGGAGCGCATCGAGCCCGTCGCCATGGACGTCATGGTCCAGGCCGCCGCCGCCGGCATCCTCGGCTTCCTCGCCCTGGTCGTGTCCCTCGTGCTGTCCGTACGCATCGGCCGCGACCTCGTCCGCGACCTGTCCCGGCTGCGAAAGGAGGCCCACGAGGCCTCCGGCGTCCGGCTGCCCAGCGTGATGCGCCGCCTCGCCGCGGGCGAGCACGTGGACGTGGAGACCGAGTCACCCCACCTCGAATACGAGAAGGACGAGGTCGGCCAGGTCGGCCAGGCCCTCAACACCCTCCAGCGCGCCGCCGTCGAGGCCGCCGTCAAGCAGGCCGACCTGCGCCGCGGCGTCTCCGAGGTGTTCGTCAACCTGGCCCGCCGCAACCAGGTGCTGCTGCACCGCCAGCTGACCCTCCTCGACACCATGGAACGCCGTACCGAGGACACCGAGGAGCTGGCCGACCTCTTCCGCCTCGACCACATGACCACCCGCATGCGCCGGCACGCCGAGGGCCTCGTGATCCTCTCCGGCGCCGCGCCGTCCCGCCAGTGGCGCAAGCCCGTCCAGCTGATGGACGTCGTACGCGCCGCCGTCGCCGAGGTCGAGGACTACGAGCGCATCGAGGTACGCCGGCTCACGCGCCTGGGCATCGTCGGCCCGGCCGTCGCCGACGTCACCCACCTCATCGCCGAACTCCTGGAGAACGCCACCGTGTTCTCGCCGCCGCACACCGCGGTCCAGGTGCACGGCGAGCGCGTCGCCAACGGCTTCACCCTGGAGATCCACGACCGCGGCCTCGGCATGACCCCGGAAGCGCTGCTCGACGCGAACCTCCGGCTCGCCGAGACCCCCGAGTTCGAGCTCTCCGACACCGACCGCCTCGGCCTGTTCGTCGTCAGCCGCCTCGCGCAGCGCCACAGCGTCAAGGTCGTCCTCCAGCCCAGCCCGTACGGGGGCACCACCGCGGTGCTCTTCCTTCCCGCGGCCCTGCTGACCGAGGCCCCCGAGACCAACGGCGCGGGCGCCCGGTTCGACGGTGCACGGGCCGCGGCCAAGCCCCTCAGGTCCGACAAGGCCGGCCTCCTCGGCCGCGCCAAGTCCGAGCGGCCCGCGCCCGCCGCCATGGAGCGCGCGCCGTCCGGCCGCCAGCTGCCCGTCGCCGAACTGCGCGGCCCGGTCGAACTGGAGGCCCCGCTCCCGGTCGGCGGCCTGAACGGCCTGAACGGCCTGGACCGGCTGGACGGCCCTGACGATCCCGCCGTGCTCGACGACGCCCCCACGGCGATCACGAGCCGCACCGGCGCCGCCGGCCGCCCGGTCATGGCGACGCTCGACGACGAGACCCCGCCGAACGGCATCCCGCGCAGCGCCCTCCTGGGCCTGCGCCCGGCGGACCGGCCCCACACCGACCGGCACGCGGACCGCGGCGGCTCCCGCAAGGGCGACCGCGACCGCGAGTCGCTCGCGCCCACCGGCCCGGTCCGGCTGGACACCCAGCGCGTGGAGGCCCCGCGTCCGGACGGCCCCCGCTCCCAGGGCGCCGTGCCGCTGCCGCGCCGCCGCCCGACCCCGACTCTGGTCGCCGAGCACGGTCGCCGGGTGGAACCCCGCCCGGTGTCCGTGGTCCCGCAGCCCGCCCCGGCCTCCGGACCCGATGCCGGATCCGATGTGGGGGCCGCCGCACCCGGCCCCGGCATCGGCGGGCTGCCCCGCCGGGTCCGTCAGGCGAGCCTGGCGCCCCAGCTCAAGAAGTCCGCGTCCCCCGCACCCGCCGAAGCCGCCCCCGACCAGGTGGCCGACCGCGACGCGGAAGACGTACGCACGCGCATGTCCGCACTCCAGCGTGGCTGGACGGCGGGCCGCAACCAGCACGCACAGCAGAAGTCCGAGACCGAGGCAGGCACATCCGCCGCCGGCGGTCCCGCGAACGAGAACGAAGGGGACGGTCGATGACCGCACCGCAGACCGGCAACGACACCAGGGGCCGCGGCTCCGGCCCGCTCAACTGGCTCCTCGACGAGCTCGTCGACCGGGTCGGCTCCATCCGCAAGGCGGTCGTCCTCTCCGGCGACGGCCTGCCCACCGGCAGTTCCAAGGACCTGACCCGCGAGGACAGCGAGCACCTGGCCGCGGTCGCCTCCGGCTTCCACAGCCTGGCCAAGGGCGTCGGCCGGCACTTCGACTCCGGCCGGGTCCGCCAGACCGTCGTCGAGCTCGACGAGGCCTTCCTCTTCGTCATGGCCGCGGGCGACGGCAGCTGCCTGGCCGTCCTGGCCGACGCGGACTCCGACGTCGGGCAGGTGGCGTACGAGATGACGCTGATGGTCAAGCGCGTCGGCGACCACCTGGCGACCGCCCCGCGCACCGGGCTGCCAGCCGGAGGGTGAGTCGTAGGGCATGAGTGATTCAGGCCAGGACCACCCCACGGACATTTCCGCCGGTTTCCCCGTCGACCCGTCCTACCCCGACCCCGACTCCGACTCCGACCACTTGGACCCCGACCACGCGCACTGGTTCGACGACGACGCGGGACCGGTCGTCCGCCCGTACGCCATGACCCGCGGCCGGACCAGCCACGCGGGCCAGCACCGACTCGACCTGATCGCGCTCGTCGTCGCCGAACCGGCGGCCGACGATCCGGTCTGGGACATGACCCTTTCCCCGGAACACGCCCACATCCTCGGGCTGTGCCGGGGCCGACCGCAGTCGGTCGCCGAACTCGCGGCCGATCTCGACCTCGCCGTCGGGGTCGTCCGCGTCCTGATCGGCGACCTGGTCGACGAGGAACTGGTCCACGTGACCAGGCCGGTACCACCGGCAGAACTGCCCGATGAATCCATTCTGCGTGAGGTGATCGATGGCCTTCGGGCGCTTTAGCCGCACCGGTGCCATGCACGCGGTGTCGCCGGTCGAACCGCTGACCTTGAAGATCCTGGTCGCGGGCGGCTTCGGGGTGGGCAAAACCACCCTGGTCAGCGCGGTGAGCGAAATCAGACCCCTACGCACCGAGGAACGGCTCTCCGAGCCGGGCGTCGGTGTCGACGACACCGGGGGAGTGGAGGGCAAGAGCACCACCACCGTGGCCATGGACTTCGGGCGCATAACGCTCCGCGAGGACCTGGTGCTGTACCTGTTCGGCACGCCCGGGCAGGACCGCTTCTGGTTCCTGTGGGACGAGCTGGCGCAGGGTTCGCTCGGCGCCGTCGTCCTCGCGGACACCCGCCGCCTGGCCGACTGCTTCGCCGCCGTCGACTACTTCGAGCGGCGCGCGATCCCGTTCGTCGTCGCGGTCAACTGCTTCGACGGAGCCGACCGGCACCCCGTGGTGACCGTACGGACGGCCCTGGACCTCGATCCCGGGGTGCCGGTGCTGCTGTGCGACGCACGGGACCGGGAATCCGTGAAGGACGTGCTGGTGGGGGTCGTGGAACACGCGATGTCCCTGGCACGCGAGCGCCGCCGGAGCCTCTCGGCGGGAGCCTGAGCCGGCAGTCCCCTACGAGGGCCTGCCGCCGGCAGTCCCGTACGAGCGCCTGGCGCCGGCAGCTCCGTACGCGGGCCCGACGCGCGCAGTGCCGTACGCGGGCCCGCGCGAGCGGAACCGTACCGGGCGCCTGACATGGAGGCGGCCCGTACCCCCGCCGACTGGGGTACGGGCCGCAGCTCTCACAGGGGACCGGCGTCCCGGTCACGGCTCGGGACTGTGGAGCGAGTGTGAACCTGCCGCCGGAGGCCGTCAAGCGTTCGGACAACACCAGCAGTTCAGCGCACGGCGACAACGGCCGACCCGTGCCCGAACAGCCCCTGGTTCGCGGTGATCCCGACCCGCGCACCCGGCACCTGCCGCTTCCCGGCCGTACCGCGCAACTGCCAGGTCAGCTCACACACCTGCGCGATCGCCTGCGCCGGCACCGCCTCCCCGAACGAGGCCAGCCCGCCGCTGGTGTTGACCGGGACCCGGCCGCCCAGCGCCGTCGCCCCCTCCCGTACCAGCTTCGCCCCCTCACCCTCTCCGCACAGCCCGAGGTCCTCGTACCACTCCAGCTCCAGGGCGGTGGACAGGTCGTACACCTCGGCGAGCGACAGGTCGTCCGGGCCGAGCCCCGCCTCCTCGTAGGCGGCGCGCGCGATCGAGGACCTGAAGGACCCGGCCGTCGGCGCCACCGCCACCGCCGAGTCGGTCGCGATGTCCGGCAGGTCCAGCACCGTACGCGGATAGGTGGGCGTCACGGTCGAGACGGCCCGGATCCGCACCGGATCGGCCACCCCGCGCGACCGCGCGAAGTCCATGCTCGTGAGCACCAGGGCCGCGCCCCCGTCGGAGGTGGCGCAGATGTCGAGCAGCCGGAGCGGATCGGCGACCACCGCCGAGGCCGCGACCTCCTCCGCGGTGACCCGCCTGCGGTAGCGGGCGTGCGGATTGAGCGCCCCGGCCGCCGCGTTCTTCACCTTGACCTGGGCGAAGTCCTCCAGGGTGTCCCCGTGGAGGGCCATCCGGCGCCGCGCGTAGAGCGCGAAGTAGGCCGGGTTGGTGGCGCCGAGCACACGGAACCGCAGCCAGTCCGGATCGTCGGGCCGGTCGCCGCCCGCCGGTGCGAAGAACCCCTTGGGCGCGGCGTCCGCGCCGACCACGAGCACCACGTCGGCAAGGCCCGCCAGGATCTGCGCGCGGGCGGCTCCGACGGCCTGGGCGCCGGACGCACAAGCCGCGTACACGCTGGTGACCCGCGCACCCTGCCAGCCGAGGGCCCGGGCGAAGGTGGCGCCCGCCACGTAGCCCGGGTATCCCGAACGCACGGTGTCGGCGCCGACGATCGACTCCACCTGCGTCCAGTCCAGACCGGCGTCGTCCAGCGCCGCCCGAGCGGCGGCCCTCCCGTACTCGACGAAACCGCGGCCCCATTTGCCCCAGGGGTGCATACCGGCCCCGAGGACGGCGATGTCGGCGCTCACTCGGCGCCTCCCACCGGCCGGAACTGCCAGGTGGTCCAGACGGTCCCGGTGACCTCAGCGGTCCCGGCGGCCCCCGCGGTCCCCCCGCCCTCGTGCAGTACGCCCCCGACCACCTCGACCTCCATCCCGACCGCCAGATCGGCGACCCCCACGCCGGGCGCGGCCTGCCCCAGGACCACCATTCCCTCGGCCTCCAGCTCCACCGCGACCAGCGTGTACGGCTCCCAGGGCACGGCCGGGTCGGAAACGTACGGCGCGGGCGGCCGGTAGCGCCCGTCGGTGTAGGACCAGACCCGGCCGCGCGGGGACAGCGGCACCTCGGCGAGCTCACCGCCTCCGGGGCAGTGCGGATTGCGGCAGTACGCGTCCTCGCGCGGGAAGAACACCGCGGTACAGGCCGAGCACCGGGTGCCGAGCAGCCGGAAGCCCCCGCCGTCCGGCGCGTCCTCGGTGAACCACCCGCTCACGACGGGTGTGCGTGTGCGTGCCACGATGCCCCTCCCTGTCAGTGACCTGACGGATCGTCAGAAGTCTGCCACGGGCGGACGACCCTGACACGGGTTCTCGGCAAGCCACTTCCGCGCGATCTCGCCCAGCTCCGCGTCGCGGCCGGCCAGCATCATCCGGATCATCTGCGCGTCTCCGCGCAGCGACCATCCGGGATGGCCGAAAGTGGCCGGATTGTTCCCCTCGATCAGGAAGTGCGCGGGCCAGGCGGTCCCATACCCGATCAGGGGGAGTGCGGCGAGGTAGCGCCCGCGGCCGCGGGCCAGCCCGTAGGCGGTCAGGGCCAGACCGGTGAGGGTGCCGGTGAGATGGATCCAGCGGGTGGCGGCGCGCGAGTGCATCGCGACGTAGTACGGCCAGAATTCCTCGTACGAGGTGAAAGTCATGCGGGCACGGTACTCACGGCGGGACGGCGGCGACAGCACCGCGGAAGTCGCGATGCCTGTCGCGAAGAACCGTCGACCGGAGCCCCCGGGTCGGTCCCGCAACCGCCGCCGTCCGCACCCGCCTTGGCATACGATCGCCGGATGCCGGCACACCTGAAGGACTCGCACTGCTCCACCTGCGGAGCGCCGTACTCCACCCCTGCGTGGCCCCGCGCCTGCGCGGCCTGCGGGGCGACCGCCTACCGCAACCCGCTCCCGGTGGCCGTCACTCTCCTCCCCGTCGAAGAAGTGGGCGGCACCGGCCTCGTGGTCATCACCCGCACCATCGAACCGGCCCTCGGCGGCGTCGCGCTCCCCGGCGGCTTCATCGACTTCGGTGAGGACTGGCGCGACGCGGTCGTCCGTGAACTCTTCGAGGAGACCGGCATCACGGCCCCGGCCTCGGAGGTCGTCCTGGCCGACGCCCTGAGCTCCCCGGCGGGCCATCTCCTCCTCTTCGGCCTCCTCCCGGCCCGCCCGGCCGCGGACCTTCCCGCCTCGAAGCCGACGGACGAGACCACGGGCTGGCACATCCTGCGCACCCCCTCGGCGCTGGCCTTCCCCCTCCACACCCAGGCGGCGGCGTCCTGGTTCGCGGGCAAGTACGCCTGAGCCCGACGCCCCCTCGGCGGCCCGGGCGCCCGACCCCGGGAGCACGGGCCGGCCGGGAGGGGCGCGGCTCGCGGCTTCCGGGCCCGGGGGATCGGTGTCAGTGCCAGTTGCTGATCTGTACGTCGTGCGGATGCGGCGCGCCGGAGCCCGTCTCCACGAAGGACTTCAAGCTCATCAGGAAGATCGCCCACTTGGTGCTGCAGTGGTTCATGAACGCGACCGGTTCGCGCCAGCCCGCGTGCGCGAACATGAGGATCGTCCACTCGCCTTCCCGGGTCAGCTCGAAGCTCACCGTCGTCCCGACCCACTCGGCCGGACCGTCGACGACCTCCCACCGCACCAGCGCGTCCGGCCGGAGGTCGAGCACCTTCATGTCGAAGCCGCCGACGTCGCCGAACCGGAACTCCAGGACGCCGTCGCCGTTCCCACGCGTGTCGGTCGTCCACCACGCGGCCAGGCCCTCGACCGTGGTGAGCGCCTCGTACACCTTCTCCGGGCTCGCGGTGATGCCTACCCGGTGCAGGATGTCCACCATCTCGCTCTCCTCCTTCTCCGTGTCACCGCTCTGCGTTCTTCGCTCGTTGGATCGCTTCGGCGAGGCTCTTGACGCGCCGCAGGCGGGCGTCCCACATCTCGCCGACGGAGTTCAGCTGCGCCACGGCACGGGCCAGCTGCGCCTCGTCCACCTGGTAGCGCTTCTCCCGTCCCGCCGGCGCGGACCGGACCAGTCCGACCCGGTCGAGCACCGCCAGGTGTTTGGTCACGGCTTGGCGCGTCACGGGCAGGTGCGCGCTGAGGGTCGTCGCCGTCCCCTGGCCGTCGGCCAGCAGGAGGTCGATCATGCGGCGCCGGGTCGGGTCGCCTATCGCGGACCAGAGGTCGTCGTCGACGGCGGTGTTCATCGCGCCGCCGCCAGCCGGTCGGCGGTCGCGACCAGGCGCGGCAGGTAGAAGTCCCAGCCCTTCCGGTGGTCGTCGTAGTGGGCTTCGAGCACGGCGGCCTCCCAGCCCCGCTCGCGGTAGCCGCTCTCGCGGAAGCGGACGGTGGTGCCCTGGTCCGTGGGAACGAGCTCGAAGGTCACCAGCAGTGAATTGCCCGGACCCGCTGCCTCCGTCGCGGTCTCGTCGTAGGTCCAGCGGAACGAGAACATGCGCGGCGGGTCGGCCTCCACGACCGTGAACGGCGCCGACTGCTGCCGGCCGGTGTCCTCGTCTGTCCACGTGAGACGGGCCGTGGCGCCCGGGGCCGGCTCGAACGCGGTGTCGGCGCTCCACCAGTCCCTGATGTGCTCGGGGCTGCTGAGCACCTCGAACACCACCTCCGGCGAGGCGTCGACGTGCAGCTCGCGCTCGATGCTCCCGTACTCCATGGCCGTCTCCCTCTTTAGCAACCTTCGGTTGCGTATGAATCTAGCCCACCTCCGAGGCATGCGCAACCGATGGTTGCGTGTCCGTGTCCGTGTCGGCGGGGCGGGGGCGGAGGCGGGACAGGGGCGGCACCATGAGCCCGTACGGCCACGGCGGGCCCACTGCCTCCCGGCCCGCCCGCCGCCTGTCGGCCTGCCCGCCCGCCTGGCGGCCCGGCCGCCCTGCACCGGCCGCCCGCCCGCAGGGCGCCGCGCGCCTACAGCCCCCGTACGGTGACCCCCTCCACCGGGTTTCCCGCCTCGTCCTCCACCACCACCGCGTCCCCAAGCCACCGCACCGTGTACCGCTCCACCTCACCCGGTTCGAAGCCCGGCCCCGGATCCCGGATCACCACCCCGCCCCCCGTCCGCCCCCGCGCCGGAGCCCAGACCTCCAGCTCCACCCCGCCGTCGGAGCCGGAGCCGGCACGCACCGGCAGCACGGCCCCCGCCCGCGCCAGCACCGGGATCCGGCCCTGCGGCGCGTCCAGCAGGATCTGGCCCGGACCCTCGTACGCCGCCCCCGTCGCCGTGTCGTACCAGCGCCCCCGCGGCAGCCGTACCGCCCGCCGGTCCGCCCCGCACTCCAGCACCGGCGCCACCAGCAGCGCGTCACCCAGCAGGAACGTGTCCTCGCAGTCCCGTAACCGGCGCTCCTCCGGTGTCCCCCACCACACCGGCCGGACGTAGGGGGCGCCCGTCCGCCGCGCCAGATGGGCCAGCGTCACGAAGTACGGCCGCAGCCGCTCCCGCTCCGCCATCACCGCCCCCGCCTGCTCCGCCACCTCCGGCCCGAACTCCCACGGCTCCCGCCGCCCCGCCCAGATCGCGGAGTGGGTCCGGAACAGTGGCAGGTAGGCCCCCAGTTGCAGCCAGCGCACGTACAACTCCGGCGACGGAGACCCCCCGAACCCGCCGACGTCCGGACCCGAGTACGGGACCCCGCACAGCCCGAGCCCCAGCACCAGCGCCAGCGAGGCACGCAGCCCCTCCCAGCTGGACTCCACATCCCCCGACCACGTGCCCCCGTACCGCTGCATCCCGGCCCACCCCGACCGCGAGAACAGGAACGGCCGCTCGGCGGGCCGCAGCCGCACCAGCCCCTCCCACCCCGCCCGCGCCATCCCCAGCGCATACACGTTGTGCCCCTCGCGGTGGTCACCACCCGCCCCGTCCAGCGCGTGCCGCGCCGACCTCGGCAGCGTCGTGTCACCGAACGGCGCGAAGGACACCGGCTCGTTCATGTCGTGCCAGAACCCGGCGAAACCCTGCGCGAGCCGCTCCTCGTACAGCCCGCCCCACCACTCCCGGACCGCCGGATCCGTGAAATCCGGGTACGCGCACTCGCCCGGCCACACCTCACCGCGCACCTCCCCGCCCCGCGCGTCCCGCACGAAGGCCCCGCCCGCCCCCACCGTCAGCCCCGCCGCGTGCACCCCGTCGCCCGCCTTCACCGCCGGGTCCACGATCGACACGAGCCGCACCCCCCGTTCCTCCAACTCCCGCGACAGCTCGGGCAGATCGGGGAACCGCCCCTCATTCACCGTGAACACCCGGTGCCCGTCGTAGTGATCGATGTCCAGATGTACGGCCGACAGCACGAGCCCGCGCGACGCGTACCCCGCCACCACCCGCCGCACCTCCTCCGCGCTCCCGAAGCCCCACCGCGCGTGCTGGTACCCCAGCGCCCACTCCGGCGGAACCGCGGCCGCCCCCGTCAGCCCCGCCCACCCGTGCAGCACCCGCGCAGGCGTTCCCGCCAGCACCCAGCACCGCAGCGGGCCGCCCTCCATCCGCAGCTCACTCGCCCCCGGCCGGTCCGCACCCGAACCCGCGCCCTCCTCACCCTCGCGCAGCACCACCCGCCCGTCCCACGAGTTGTCGTGGAACACCAGATGCGTCCCCGCGTCCGCGACCACCATCTGCACCGGCATCGTCAGGTACAGCGGATCGACCCCCGGCCCGAAGCCCCCCTTCGGATCGGTGTTCCACAGCCGGTACGCCCCGTCCCGCAGCCGCGGCCCCGCGGCCCGCCCGCCCAGTCCGAAGAACCGCGCGTCCGCCGACACCTCGCTCCGCTGCAGCCACCGCGCCGCGCCCATCCGCGGATCCACCGGCTCCCACCACCGCGGCGGCGCCTCCCGCCGCAGCACCGCCCCGCCCGGCGTACGCACCTCCAGCGCCCCGTGCCGCGACACCGCCACCGTCACCCGCTCCGACACCACCCGCCAGCCGCCCCCGGTGTCCGGCTCCAGCACGGCCCGCGGATCCGGTTCGGGGCCGTCGCCCACCACCGCGTACGACGGCGTCGGCCGGGCCCCGTCCCAGCTCCAGAACACCGCGCCGCCCACAGTCACCCGTACCAGCAGCTCGGAGCGCGCGAACCGCAGCACGCCCCCGCCCGGTCGGGCCTCCGTACCGGTCAGCAGCCCCGGCACGCGCGCCCGCTCCGCGCCCCGGCGCGGAAGCCCCACGGCGTCCGAGCGCCGGTGGCGCCAGGCAGAGCGCCAGGCGCGCCGACCCCGCTCCGTACCGATGTCCTTCATCGCACGTACCAGATCACGACCGTTCATGCCGCTCACCCTGCCACCGGCCCCCGGCCGAGGGGACGGCGTTCAACTGTCGTTCATCCGGCAGCGGCACCCCGGCGCCGATGACCCGACCCGCCAGGACAGCCCTGGTGCAGCGGAGGATCACATGGCATGGTCCCTGTGAGCCGCCGCGCCGACACCCCCGCGCGACGGCACCGTACGCACACGAAGCGCGAGCCGCAGACTTGACCGGGAGCCGACCCATGACCTCAGCCACGCAGCCGGAACCCCTCTGGGTGCCGGGCCCCGACCGGATCGCCGCGGCCCGGATCACCGCCTTCCAGGCCTGGGCCGCCGAGTGCCACGGAGCCCCGGCCGACGGCGGCTACCCCGCCCTGCACCGCTGGTCCGTCGACGAGCTCGACACCTTCTGGCAGGCCGTCGCCGAGTGGTTCGACGTCCGCTTCACCACCCCCTACGAGTCCGTCCTCGCCGACCGCTCCATGCCCGGCGCACGCTGGTTCACCGGAGCCACCCTCAACTACGCCGAGCACGCGCTGCGCGCCGCCGAGGACCCGGCCCGCGCCGACACCCCCGCCCTGCTGTACGTCGACGAGACCCACGAGACCGTCCCCGTCACCTGGGCCGAGCTCCGCCGCCAGGTCGGGTCGCTCGCCGCCGAACTGCGCGCCCTCGGCGTACGCCCCGGCGACCGCATCAGCGGCTACCTCCCCAACATCCCCGAGGCTGCGGTCGCCCTCCTCGCCACCGCCGCCGTCGGCGGGGTCTGGACCTCCTGCGCCCCCGACTTCGGCGCCCGCAGCGTCCTCGACCGCTTCCAGCAGGTCGAGCCGGTCGTCCTGTTCACCGTGGACGGCTACCGCTACGGCGGCAAGGAGCACGACCGCCGCGACACCGTCGCCGAACTCCGCGCGGAGCTCCCCTCCGTGCGCGCCGTCGTCCACATCCCGCTCCTCGGTACGCCGGCCCCGGAAGGCGCCCTGGAGTGGTCCGCCGTCACCTCCGGCGACACCGAGCCCGTCTTCGAGGCGGTCCCCTTCGACCACCCGCTCTGGGTGCTGTACTCCTCCGGTACGACCGGCCTCCCCAAGGCCATCGTCCAGTCACAGGGCGGCATCCTCCTCGAACACCTCAAGCAGCTCGGCCTGCACTGCGACCTCGGCCCCGAGGACCGGTTCTTCTGGTACACCTCCACCGGCTGGATGATGTGGAACTTCCTCATCTCCGGCCTGCTCACCGGTACGACCGTCGTCCTCTACGACGGCAGCCCCGGCTACCCCGACACGGGCGCCCAGTGGCGCATCGCCGAGCGGACGAAGGCCACCCTCTACGGCACCTCCGCCGCCTACGTCATGGCCTGCCGCAAGGCCGAGGTCCACCCGTCCCGCGACTTCGACCTCTCCGCCGTGAAGTGCGTGGCCACCACCGGCTCCCCGCTCCCGCCCGACGGCTTCCGCTGGCTCCACGACGAGGTCGCCGAAGACCTCTGGATCGCCTCCGTCAGCGGCGGCACGGACGTCTGCAGCTGCTTCGCGGGTGCCGTACCCACCCTCCCGGTCCACATCGGCGAACTCCAGGCCGCCTGCCTCGGTACGGACCTCCAGGCCTGGGACCCCTCCGGCAAGCCCGTCATGGGCGAGGTCGGCGAGCTGGTCGTCACCAACCCCATGCCGTCCATGCCGATCCACTTCTGGAACGACCCCGACGGCAGCCGCTACCGCGACAGCTACTTCGAGATGTTCCCGGGCGTCTGGCGCCACGGTGACTGGATCACCCTCACCGACCACGGCTCGGTGATCATCCACGGCCGCTCCGACTCCACCCTCAACCGGCAGGGCGTCCGGATGGGCTCCGCCGACATCTACGAGGCTGTCGAACGCCTCCCCGAGATCAAGGAATCCCTGGTCATCGGCCTTGAGGAACCGAACGGCGGCTACTGGATGCCGCTCTTCGTCCACCTCGTCCCCGGCGCCACCCTCGACGACGACCTGCGCGCCCGGATCAAGGCGACCATCCGGGAGGAACTCTCCCCGCGCCACGTCCCCGACGAGATCATGGAAGTTCCCGGCATTCCGCACACCCTCACCGGCAAGCGCATCGAAGTCCCGGTCAAGCGCCTCCTGCAGGGCGCACCCCTGGCCAAGGCGGTCAACCCGGGCTCCGTCGACAACCTCGACCTGCTCCACTTCTACGAGGAGCTGGCCCGCACGCGAGGCTGAGGCCACTGTCAGTGGCGCTGATTACTCTGAGTGAGCAAGTGATTGCGATACTCAGGGGGAGTCATGCCACGCAAGAACGACACCGGTACGAACACGAACACGGGCACCCGCACGGGCACGGACATGGGCACGGGCACGGGCACGGGCACGCGCCGGACCCGCACCAACGACCGGCGCCGCCTGCTGCGCCGCGAGGTCCCCGGCACCGTCGGCCTCCTGGCCGACGCCGGGGACTTCGCGGCCATGTGCGGCTACCGCAGCTTCAGCTTCGACCACCACGCCGACTACGCCGACTACCTCCACCACGTGGACGGCCTGCTCAGGTCCCTCGCGGCCCAGGGCATCCACACCACCATCGCCCTTTTCGATCCCGAGGAGTACGCCGAGTTCTGCGGGGACACCGGACTCGACCCGGACACCGCCGAAGCCCGTGCCCGCTTCACCGCCGACCTCGCGGGCAGCGGCGCTCTCCTGCCCTACAGCGGCCAGCCCATCGACGAGCTCGTCCCACTCCTCGTCGACGAGGCCGTCCGCCAGGCCACCTGGGAGTACGCCACCGGGGTCCTCGCCGAGGTCGGTCGTTGCGCGGACTGCGGCGAGGACATCGGCCACGCCTCATTCGACCGGGCCACCGACGCACTCAAACGCCTGGTGGCCGGCGCCGGCCCCGGTCACCACCACTTCGTCTGCAGCATCCCGACCGAAGCGCAACAACTCGTCGCCGTCCTGCACGCCGACACCACCGACGACCCGGAGGTCCCGCCCCGCGTCGAGGGCCGCGAAGGCCTCGACTTCGTGACGGTCCTCGCCGCCGGACTCGCCCTCGGCGGCCCCGGGGGACTGGTCGTACGGACCACCGGCCAGGGCCGCCGGGACCGGGTCCACGGCTGGCGCCTGGACCGGGGCCGGCTCACCGCCCTGTCGGCCGCCGCCGTCTTCGACGCCTACTGCACCGACGCCGACACCGGAGACCCCGTCGCCCCCGAATCGGGCGTCGAATACTGCCCGGGCTACGAGGTCGACGCAGCCGGACCGCACCACTGACCGGGCCAGGACGGACCGAGGGGCCCTCGCCACCGGCGAAGGCCCCTCGACACCGCACCACACCATCCGGCTACTCGCCGGACAGCACCGCCTGAGCGGCCCCACGGGCCTCCTCGGCACTGTCCGACGCACGCGCCGCCGCCGCGGCACGCTCGCACTGGGCCAGCGTGTACTTGGCGAGCGTCGCCCGCACATAAGGAATCGAAGCGGCACCCATCGACAGAGAGGTGACACCCAGACCGGTCAGCACACAGGCCAGCAGCGGATCCGAAGCGGCCTCGCCACAGACACCGCAGCTCTTGCCCTCCGCCCTGGCGGCGTCCGCCGACATGGCGATCAGGTCGAGCAGCGCCGGCTGCCACGGGTCCTGGAGCCGCGAGACGGCGCCGACCTGACGGTCGGCGGCGAAGGCGTACTGGGCCAGGTCGTTGGTGCCCAGCGACAGGAACTCGACCTCCTGGAGGATCGAGCGCGCGCGCAGCGCGGCGGAGGGGATCTCCACCATCGCGCCGAACTTCGCGTTCAGACCGGCCTCCCGGCAAGCGTCCGCGAAGGCCTTGGCGTCGATCCGGTCGGCGACCATCGGGGCCATGACCTCGAGGTGGACCGGCAGCCCCTCGGCCGCCTTCGCCAGCGCGGTGAGCTGCGTACGCAGCACGTCCGGGTGGTCGAGCAGCGAGCGCAGCCCGCGCACACCCAGCGCCGGGTTGGGCTCGTCGCCCGGCGTCAGGAAGTCGAGCGGCTTGTCCGCGCCGGCATCGAGCACCCGCACCACGACACGGCCCTCGGGGAACGCTTCGAGCACCTTGCGGTAGGACTCGATCTGCTTCTCCTCGGACGGCGCCTTCTTGCTGTCGTCCAGGAACAGGAACTCGGTGCGGAACAGACCCACACCCTCCGCCCCGGCCTCGACGGCGGCCGGCACGTCCGCGGGACCGCCGACATTGGCCAGCAGCGGCACCTTGTGACCGTCGGAGGTCGCTCCCGGACCGGACGAGGCGGCCAGAGCCGCCTTACGCTCGGCGGCCGCGGCCTCCAGCTCGGCCCGCTTCTGCGGCGACGGTTCCACGAACAGGTCACCGGTGCTGCCGTCCACCGCGATCATGGTGCCCTCGGCGATCTCACCGGCACCCGGCAGTGCCACGATCGCCGGCACGCCCAGCGCCCGCGCGAGGATGGCGCTGTGGCTGGTCGGCCCGCCCTCCTCGGTCACGAAACCGAGGACGAGCGCAGGGTCGAGCAGCGCCGTGTCGGCCGGAGCCAGGTCCCGCGCGATCAGCACGTACGGCTCGTCGCTGTCGGGCACACCCGGCATCGGCACGCCGAGCAGCCGCGCCACGATGCGGTTGCGTACGTCGTCGAGGTCGGCCACCCGGCCCGCCATGTACTCGCCGGCCCCCGCGAGCAGGTCGCGGTACGCGGCGAACGCGTCGTACACACCGCGCTCCGCGGTGCTCCCGACGGCGATCCGCCGGTCGACGTCCGCCATCAGCTCGGGGTCCTCGGCGATCATCGCCTGGGCCTCGAGCACGTGCTGGGCCTCGCCACCGGCCAGCTGGCCACGAGCGATCAGATCGGCCGCCACGGCACTCACGGCCTGACGGGCGCGCCCCTGTTCGCGCGCCGCCTCATCCGCGGTGATCTGCCGGGCCGGCGGCTCCAGAACCGCCGTGCCCATGTGCCGCACCTCGCCGATCGCCACCCCGTGGCTCACGCCGACGCCTCGCAGCGTTGTCTCCATTTCACCCGTCTCCGATTGAGCGGCGGGCCGAGCCGCCGCGGTGGATATCCGACTCGCTCGCACAGGCGGGCGTGTCACTGCCAGCTGAAGAGAGCGTCGTCAGCCTTCACGTCGCCGTCCTCGACAAGGTCGGAGAGGGATTCGGCCGTCGCTTCGAGCGCCACGACCGGGCAGATCGGCGACTTGCCGGCCGCCTCGACCGCGGCGGGGTTCCAGCGGATCACGACCTGGCCGCGGGTCACGGTGTCGCCCTTGTTCACGAGGAGCTCGAAGCCCTCGCCGTTGAGCTGAACCGTGTCGATGCCGAGGTGCGTGAGTACACCGTGACCTTCGCCGTCGACGACTACGTACGCGTGCGGGTGCAGGGAGACGACCACACCGTCGACGGGGGACACCGCCTCCGACGGCTCGCGCACGGGATCAATGGCGGTGCCCGGTCCCACCATCGCGCCGGAGAACACCGGATCGGGCACTGCCGCGAGTCCGATGGCGCGGCCGGCAAGTGGGGACGTCACGTTGGTCATGGGGGCCTCCCAGGGGTGGGGCTCTTCGTGTCGCCGTCACTACCTGTCGCGAACGGCGTACTCTTGAGAAGGATATGACACAAGATGTTGGGGTTCGCCCGATGTTGAACCTGGTCCGAGCGTCTCCGTTGGCAGGGAGACTAGTGGACTAGACCGGTGGACTAGACCATACGCCTGAATCGATTTGCTTGGGCACCCCCAGAGCTGTACTGTCGTGACTCCCGCCAGGACGCCTCGTGTGAACTTCTCGCGAACGGCCGATGGACGGGACTCCTCCTCCTTCAGTATCGATCTTGATTCCGTCCCCTTTTCGTATGCCTTTTCGGTAATACGGCGAGTGGTCAGGAAGAAGGAAAAGCGCTGATAGACTCGGGATCGCCGGAAAGGGAAAACGCGAAAGCGAATACCTGGAAAGCGTCGACGAAGTCGGACACGAAAGAGTCTGATAGAGTCGGAAACGCAAGAACAGAACGAAAGCCCGGAGGAAAGCCCGAGAGGGTGAGTACAAAGGAAGCGTCCGTTCCTTGA
>NZ_JBSGZP010000056.1:7959-18390 GCF_053611065.1 Streptomyces sp. NPDC054840 | reverse complement strand
GCCATGGCCCACGAGTTCTACCGCTGGGAGAACCCGGGCGCGAAGTGACCCGCGGCCGGGACGGGACCCGCACACCGAAGTGTGCGGGTCCCGCCGCGCGTGGCCCCGGGGAGTGCCTTGTGCCGAGTCGCGCCGAGTCGCGCCGAGGGCGTCGAGCCGCGCCCGCCCGCGCCGATCACAGCAGAGAGCAGGAGAAGACGGCATGAACCCGACCGACATCGACCACTTCCCGGCGGATCCGGCCCGTCCGCACGACGGCGAGTACGCCCGTACCCCGCTGCAGGTGCTCGTCCTGTCCGCTTCCTCCCGCACCGGATCGGTCAACGCCCGCCTCGGCTCCCTGGTCGCCGCGCTGGTGTCCCGGGCCGGCGCCACCGTGCGGGCGGCCACGCTCGGCGACTTCCCGATGCCGCCGTACGACGGCGACGCGGAGGCCGACGAGGGACTGCCCGAAGGGGCTCTGGCCATGTGCGCGCGGATCGAGGCCGCGCAGGCGCTGATCATCGCCTCGCCCGAGTACAACGCCTCCGTCCCGGGTGTGCTCAAGAACGCCATCGACTGGGTCTCCCGCTACCGCCCGCAGCCCTTCAAGGACAAGCAGACCCTCCTGGTGTCGGCCTCACCCTCGATGGTGGGCGGCAACCGCGGGCTCTGGGCCCTGCGCGTACCGCTGGAACACCTCGGCGCGCGCGTCTACCCCGACATGTTCAGCCTGGCCGGCGCGCACCACGCGTTCACCGAGGACGGAGCCCTCGCCGACCGGGGCCTCGGCGAGCGTCTCACCAGTACGATCGGCTCCTTCCTCGACCTCGTCGAGGCCGACACCCGTTACCTGTGCCTGCAGCGCCGCTGGTACGAGTTCCTGGGCGACCGCACCGACGCTCCCGTGACCTCACGCACCCAGGACTGATCATCATCGGCCACAGGGGGTGAGCTATGTTGGAGCGCGAGTGACATGAGTTAGGGAGGCCCTCGAGTGTCATCGGGGCAGCAGGCACGCGCACAAGCGGCTGCGATCACACCAGGGGGCCAGTCGTCCGAAGAGGTCCGTCCTCCGGCCGACCGGCTCCTCGCGCTCTTCGACGGACGCCGCCTGTCACCGGGCCAGCGCCGCATCGCCCAGTACCTGATCGACCACCTCACCGAGGCGGCGTTCCTCTCGATCACCGAACTGGCCGAGCGGGTGGGCGTGAGCCAGCCCTCCGTGACCCGCTTCGCCGCCTCCCTCGGCTTCAGTGGCTACCCCGCCCTGCGTGACGTGCTGCAGCCGATCGCGCTCAGCGCCATCGCCGGCGCCCCGGACACCCGCGCGCAGATCCGCCGCAACGAGCTGCAGGAAGCCGTCGACGCCGAGATCGAGAACCTGGAGAACGTGCGAAGGCTGCTCGCCGACACCGACCAGGTGCTGGACATCGGCCGCGAGCTGGCCGCCTCGGTGCCGCTGACCGTCCTGGGCCTGCGCATCTCCGTCTCGCTCGCGGAGTACTTCGCGTACGCGGCCCGGCGCATCCACCCCGACGTACGTCTGGTGACCCGCGGCGGCAGCGTCGCCTTCGACGCGCTGCTGCAGTCCAGGGCGGCCGGCGGGACGTGGGTGCTGGCCTTCGCCATGCCCCGGCACGCCAAGGAGACCCTCGCGGCCATCCGGGCCGCCCGCAGTACGGGGCTTCGTGTGGTCCTGATCACGGACCCCACCCTGGGGCCGCTGGTGGACGAGGCGGACGTGGCCCTGACGGCGGGGACCGGATCCCGGCTGGTCTTCGACTCGTACGCGGCGCCCGGAATGCTGTCCGCGGCCCTGCTGCAGGCGATGGCCGACGCGGACCCGGAAAGGACCCAGGCGAGGCTGGAGAGCTACGAGCACGTGGCCGACCAGCACGGCTTCTTCCTGTAGCCCCCCGCGGCCCGCTTCACCAGGCGATATTCAGCCCTCGAAGTGCATGAAATTTTTCATACTCTTGCTTACTCGACGGTATATATGTTTACTGGCGACGGCGCTCCGGATCCACCAGATGCCAAGGAGGACCCCCATGTCCTCCCGAACGTACTCGCGGTACGACGAACCTCCTCAGGTCGCGATCGCGTGTCGGGTCCAGGCTTTCGGATCCCGCAGAGCGCCCATGGCGGCCTCGGTCAACCCCTGGGCCGAGGCCGCCCCCAAGAACGTCTCGATCAGAGTTCGACACCACTCGGAAGTGACGAGAATGCCTCAGACGGCCACGTTTACCCTCAGCCCTGACTGGCCCATGCAGGTCAAGGCGCCCGGGACGCACGACTGGGAGCGCACGGCCACGCGTTGGCTGCGGGATCTGCTCCCGGCCCGCTACGGCGGCTACCTGACCCTCACTCGCCACCACGCGCTCCTCGCGCGGCACGTCCAGCTCCAGCTGCAGCACGAGATGCGCGCGGTGCGGGCGGCCCTGCAGACCAGCCGCGCCGAGCTGCCGACCATGGGCATCGCCGAGTCGGTCATCGAGAACTCGATCAGGATGTACGCCGTCGAGCTGGAGCAGCTGGGCCGGCTCGCCCGCGGCGCACGCCTCGTGTCCGACGCGCTCCTCGTCGGCACCCCCGCCCAGCGCAGGCGCTGACCTCCTGGGTGACCTCTGCGGTGACCCCTGAGGGTTGTCCCGCCGTGCGCCGATACGTGGCGAGGTGCCGTGGCTGTCGTCGTGCGCCCGCCGGGGATTTCGGGACAGCCCTCAGGCCCGCTGCGGCGGCTGCCAGGAGCGGAGCCGGGCGGCCACGTCGAAGACGGTGGCGCGCAGCATGCGGATGTCCGTGATGAGGTCGCGCCACTGGTCGTAGGTGGCGTCCACCGCCTTCCCGGAGGCCTCGATGTACGCGACGGCGACCCCGTAGGCGAAGTACTCGTTGGAGTCGGGGAGCGGCCGGAGCAGCACGATCGCATCGAGCAGGGCGGCCGCACGCCAGTAGGCGTCGGGGTCGTCCACTTCCAGACTGGGCGTGTTCACCCGGTGCCGGGCCACGGCGGCGACCAGGGCGGAGTGGTCGGCCACCGCCACGTCCTTGAACAGCGCCTCCTGCCGCTCCAGCAGCCAGCGGTGATCGATGTGCAGTTCCACGCCTCCGAGTATCCCCGCCCGGGGCCCGGCCGTGGGGCTTTTCCGGTCGGGCGGGGACGCGCGGGACTACGGCTTGGGCAGCGCGCAACCGGGGCGGTTCAGGTCGATCTTGTTGCCGGGGGCTATGCAGGAGACGACGATGTACGTCTGCTGGGCGTAGTTGATGCCCTGGCGGACCGTCACGTTGCCGCTCTCGTCGACCTCGCACGGGTTGTTCACCGTGCAGCGGGCGCCGTCCTCGTTGCCCGTGTTGTTGACGGCGACGACCTTGCCGGTGGCCGTGTCGACCACCGGTGACCCGGAGGTGCCGCCGATGGTGTTGCAGGCGGAGGTGTAGCGGACCGAGTCCTTCCAGGTCCAGTCGCCCTCCTTGAGGCGGTAGGCGAAGCCGTCCACGTTGCAGCTGTAGATCCGCTTCCAGTAGCCGGAGACCACCTTGATCGCCGAGCCCTGGGCCGGGCGGGCGTCGTCGAGGGTCAGCGCGGTGATGCCGTACTGACTCTGGATCTGGGCGTAGGTCCGGGTCAGCTGGTAGATCGAGATGTCGGTGTCGGTCATCGTCGCGTAGGCGATCTTGCTCGCACGGAGCGTGCCGACCTTCGATCCGGCCGAGTTGAGCAGGGAGAACGAGCGACTGGACGGGCGGTCCTTCACAACCTCGCCGGCCGCCGGGAACCCGGACTCCAGGCAGTGCCCGTTGGACAGGACCAGCGCGAGGTCGTTCGGCTGGGAGCCGGGCGCGCGGACGACGGATCCGGAACAGTTGCTGAGGGCCACGGTGCCCGCGAAATTGACCGCCACGGCGGTGGCCTCGGGGGCGGTGGGCGTGGTCGTGGTCGTGGGGGCGGTGGGCGCGGCCACGGCGGGGGTGACCGCCGCTCCCAGCAGGAGCAGGGTGAGTAAGGCGCCGGTGAGAGGCTTGTTCATGTGGGGGTTCCCCTCTGAGGACAATGCGACCGAAGATCCTTCGGTTGTCATGCGCATTGTTGGGACATCGGCTTCAACTCGCAAGACCGCATGGCCAGTTGACGACGATGCCGGGAGAGGGGTTCCGGACCGCGCCGAAGGCGTCGATAACGGACCGTGCACAGGTGTTCCGCACCGGCGGCTCCGCCTCCTACGGTCTGTGCAGCACAGTTCCGGACCAGGAGGCAACGTGAAGCGCGAGATCGACATCGACCAGCTGGTGACGGCGATGAAGGCGGTCGACGAGGCGGGGCGGCTCTTCGAGGAGGCACGCGCCGTGTACGAGGCGCGCGGTCTCAAGAGGATCAGCGACGACTTCAAAGTGGCGGGCGGCTCCGTCCAGACCCTGCAGGGCGCCGAGGAGATGGCCCTGGGGGCCCGCAAGTACCTCGCCGAACTCGCGCTGATCGCCGGCTACGCCGCCGCCGGCCTCGACGAGCGCGCGGGAGAGAGACCGGAGAGCGCCCGCGCCGGCTTCCCCGGCCTCTGCGGCGGCGGCGCCCGCATGGCCCGCCCCCTGCTCGACCCGACCCTGGAGGGACTGCGGCTGCTGCTGGGCGTGGAATTTTTCGAGCCCGCCTTCAAGGCCGGGATCGAGGAAGTCCTCCGGGCCGAGAAGGCCACCTACCCCGACCCCTCCACGCTCCGCATCCCCAAGCGCGCCGACAGCGCCGCCACGGTCGGCCGCACCCCCTGACGCTCCTGACGCTCCTGGGGTGCCGGGCGGGGCCGACGGGGCGACGCTGGAGGTATGCACCATGCACCCGTCGTCGTACACCGGATCTTCCCGTCGGGGGGCCGCCAGGTGACCCTGCGGACCTCGAACGGCGAGGAGTCCCTGGGCCTGGCCCGCTCCGACGAGGACGTCATCGAGTTCCTGCGCCGAGCCGGCATGCCGGACCCCGACGAGGTGGTCCTCGGCGGCGCCGAGCTGCTGGACTGGCAGGGGGACACCCCCCATGTGTACGAGGCCGACCCGCCGACCGACGACCTTCCTTAGTCCTGCCCGGAGGGTCCCGCCGCTTCCGGTCCGCCGTGGTGCACGGCCTCCAGGACGGCCAGATCCGCCTCCGACAGACGCAGCGCCCCGGCGGCGACGTTCGCCTCCAGATGATCGGGGTCGCCCGTGCCGGGAATGGCCAGAACGTGCGGTCCCCGCCGCAGCGTCCACGCCAGCCGTACCTGCGCCGGACTCGCGCCGTGCGCCCGGGCCACGGCGCGCACCTCCTCGTGCTCGGCGCCGCCGCCCGCGCCCGCCTGCCGTCCGGTGCCGGCGATGGAGTAGAAGGGGACGAACGCGATGCCCTGTTCGCCGCAGGTGCGCACGAAGCCGTCGTGCTCGGGCCGCACCCCGATCCCGTACATGTTCTGCACGCACACCACCGGCGCGATGGCCCGGGCCTCGGCGAGGTGCTCGGGGGTGACGTTGGAGATGCCGAGATGGCGGATGAGGCCCGCGTCGCGGAGCTCGGCCAGCGCGCCGAATCGCTCGGCGATGGAATCGGTCCCGACGATCCGCAGGTTCACCACGTCGAGGTGGTCACGGCCGAGCTGGCGCAGGTTCTCCTCGACCTGGCCGCGCAGCAGCTCCGGGGTGGCGTGTTCGAGCCAGGTCCCGGACGGGCCCCGGCCCGGCCCGACCTTGGTGGTGATCACGAGGTCCTCCGGGTAGGGGGCCAGTGCCGTGTTGATCAGCTCGTTGGCGGAGCGCAGCGGCGAGAAGTAGAACGCGGCGGTGTCGATGTGGTTCACGCCGAGCTCGACCGCCCGGCGCAGCACGCCGACCGCCTGGCCGCGGTCCCTGGGTACGGCGTCGTCCGCGAACGCCTCGCCGGTCTGTGTCAGGCGCATGGCACCGAAGCCGATCCGGTTGATCTTCAGGTCGCCGAGATACCAGGTGCCCGCCGCATCCGCGGTCATCGTCTGTGAGGTCATGCCCGGATGATCCTCACCCGGTAGGCTGCCAGGCCATTGATTAAGGCATGACTGAATCCTTGGGGTGGCCGTGCGGGCGGAGCTGGCGTTTTCCGTGAGCGATCTCGCGCAGATGCGGTTCGCCGTCTCGCCGATGTGGGAGGTGGGGCCCAGCTACCGGCTGCTGGCCTCCGGGTCCACGTCCCTCGTGCACCGGCCCTGGACCGACCAGGTGAGGCCACGGCTGGCGGCCGTCGGCCTCGACCGGGGCTGGCTGGCCGAACTGATCCCGCCCTCGGGGTACGTACCGGACTTCCTCAACCCGGCGCCCACCGGACCGGCGCCCGCCCTGGCGGAGGAACTGGCCAGGGTCCGGGCCACCCCCGCCGCCCGGGTCCGCGAGGACCTCGACCGCCTGCGCCGGGAACAGGGACGCCTCGGCCCGCGCACGCGGACCTTGTACGCCGACCCGCGGGCCCGCCTGGTCCGGGTCGCGGAAGAGATCGAGACCTACTGGGAACTGGCCCTGGCGCCCTACTGGGCACGGATCCGCGCGGTGCTCGACGCCGACGTCTTCCACCGGGCCCGGCAGGCCGCCGAGCACGGTGCCGGCCGCCTCTTCAACGATCTTCACCCCTCGGTGAGCTGGGGCGACGACGTGCTCCGGCTGTCCCGGCGGCACCGGCCCCTGTCCCGCGGGACGGCGGGCGCGGGGCTGCTGCTGATCCCCTCGGTCTTCACCGGACCGGTGCCGTTCACCCGTGTGACGCCCCCCGAACCGCCGCAACTCGCCTATCCGGCGCGTGGCACCGGCGCACTGTGGGAACCCCGGCCGGCCGGACGGACCGAGGCCTTGGCCGCCGTACTCGGCCGCTCACGGACCCGGCTGCTGACCGAACTGGAAAGCCCGGCCTCCACCACCGAACTGGCCCGCCGTACGGGGCTCTCGGCCGCCGGAGTGTCCCAGTACCTCACCGCGCTTCGCGCAGCCGGCCTGGTCAGCGCACACCGGGCCGGCCGCTCCGTGCTCTACGCCCGTACCTCCGTCGCCGAGTCACTGCTGGTTGCCACGGCCTGCACTCCGGGCGCGGAGCGGGGACGAGTACAGGGAGGGGCACCGTGACCGTGCGGGCGCCCGCGTCTCGCAGGCCTGGCAGGGCATGCGCACCCGCCGGGGGTCCCGCCCGACCGTGCTGCTCGGCACCGTTTTCTCGGGCAGCGGCCCGGCGCGGCGCATCGCGGTGAACCGCGCCGGAATGCGTACGACCCCGGCCCGTCCGGCGGCAGGCCTCGGCGCGATCACGCCGCCCCGTCCTTGAGGGAAGGGCCGAACTGCTCGTCCAGGACGGACAGCCGCCGCCAGTACTCGTCCTCGTCGATCTCCCCGGCGGCGAAGCGACGGCCCAGGATCGCGATCGGCGACCGCTCACCGTACGCGGCCGCCGCCCCGCGGCGCCCGCGCCGGACGGTGCGGCGCAGCACGGTGACGACACCGACGACGACCGCCGCCCAGATCAGCGGAAGGAACAGGATCCACGGGCCGGGCCCGTCGTAGGCGAGGGTGGTGAAGGTATCCATCTCGGTTCATCTCCTCGGAAGTACTGACGTTTCGTCTCACCACGAGACTCCTCCGAAAGACCCCGCCGGTCGTCGTACGGCCGGCTGCACCGCAGGTACTTCCCCCGGAGTACCTGCAGTGCAGGTCCCGGCCGTGCGAGCCGGTACGCGTGGGACACCTGGGACACCTAGGACAAGGGCGGGCGATATGCACATTTCACGCAATCCCCCGTTCCCCGTACGTCGTCACGCACGCTCGGTAGCGTCGGGATCACAAGCCGTCCGGTGTGTCAGCAGGAACCGATCGCCGGACGGCGTCCGTAGCAGGCAAGGGAGCGAATACCGATGGCGAACGTTGAGGTCTCCTTGAAGGAGACGATGACCTCGATCGAGGGTGCGATGGGAGCCGCGTTGGTGGATTACACCAGCGGTATGGCGCTGGGGACCCTGGGCGGCGGCAAGGACCTCGACCTCACGGTCGCCGCCGCGGGCAACACGGATGTGATCCGCGCGAAGGTCCGCACGATGGAGATGCTGGGCCTGCAGGACGAGATCGAGGACGTCCTCATCACCCTCGGCGGCCAGTACCACCTGATCCGGCTCCTCAAGGGCCGGGGGCACGGCGGTCTGTTCCTGTACCTCGTACTGGACAAGTCCCAATCGAACCTGGCCATGGCCCGTCACCAGCTCAAGCGCATCGAGGCAGCTCTGGAGCTCTGAGTCCGGCATTTCCGCGCCCACGCATGCCCATGAGTTGAAGAATTCTTCAATCCGGCACATCTGAAACAGGTAATCCCCGGGCGTGCGTGGGCCCGGCCGTACGAATGTATGGGTGGTCGGCCGACTGGAAGCCCCGCGCCCCCAAGCAAGGTTTGAAGCAACAGCAGGAGCACTCATGGGAATGCAGGTACCCCTCTACCAGGCGAAAGCCGAGTTCTTCCGCATGCTCGGACACCCCGTCCGCATCCGCGTGTTGGAACTCCTGCAGAACGGCCCCGTACCCGTACGCGACCTCCTCGCCGCGATCGATGTCGAGGCGTCGAACCTCTCCCAGCAGTTGGCGGTCCTGCGCCGATCCGGCATCGTCGTGTCCATCCGCGACGGAGCGACCGTCAGCTACGCTCTCGCCGGCGGCGACGTGGCCGACCTCCTGCGCGCGGCGCGGCGCATCCTGACCGAG
Source organism: Streptomyces sp. NPDC054840 (assembly GCF_053611065.1). Taxonomy (NCBI): domain Bacteria; kingdom Bacillati; phylum Actinomycetota; class Actinomycetes; order Kitasatosporales; family Streptomycetaceae; genus Streptomyces; species Streptomyces sp. NPDC054840. The sequence goes on along the minus strand of NZ_JBSGZP010000056.1, from coordinate 9,687 downwards.
CTCCTGACGGGTCAGAGCGAACTCCTGGCGGAACTGCAGCAGCTGGGACCGCAGACGGACCGCACGGACAAGGTCGCCGGCCGCTGACCGCCCATGGCGACGTCGGAGCCTGCTCGTGTCCGCGAAGGTGCCCGGTCGCGACTCTTCCCGCCCTGGGCGGCGATGTCCCCGGCCCGGTCGGGGCTCGGGGACACCAGGCTTCGCAGGGTGGGAGGTGTGTCAGGTAGGAAGGGTGGGGATGGCCTCGACGCCGTAGGTACGTGCGGGTAGCCGTTCGCGGTGCCGAAGAGGAGTGGGCACCCTGCAGAAGAGCCGGCGAGGGCCCGGACGGTGTTTCAGCTGAGCCAGCCGGGGCGGACCAGGCCGGATTCGTAGGCCAGGACTACCAGCTGGGCGCGGTCGCGGGCGCCCAGTTTCACCATGGTGCGGCTGACGTGCGTCTTCGCCGTGAGGGGGCTGACGACCAGACGGCGGGCGATCTCGTCGTTGGACAGGCCCATACCCACCAGGGCCATCACCTCCCGTTCCCGGTCGGTGAGCGGGCCCAGCCCGGCCGCCGTGGTGGGCCGTTTCGAACGGGCCGCGAACTCCGCGATCAGGCGGCGGGTGACGCCGGGGGACAGCAGGGCGTCGCCCGCGACCACGCGTGGCCTCCTGGAGGATGCGGAAGGCGGCGAGATCCACGCCGGGCGGCAGCGCCCTCGCCTCCCCTTCGGCCGAGACGTCCACGGCCAGCCCGGCCGTCGCGGCCTGCTCCACGAGCTCGGGGAGGCGGTCCAGACCGGGCGCGGGGGAGCGCGGCGCCTCGCCGGGGGAGCGCAGGGTGTCGAGGACCTGCCGGACTTCACCCAGCGCCTCCTTGCTCGCCGCCTTGATGGTGGCGAGCGCCGTACGGGCCTGCTCGGGATCGGAGTCGAGCAGGGCCAGTCCGACCCCCGCCTGGACATTGATCACCGAAATGCTGTGGGCGAGGACGTCGTGCAGTTCCCGCGCGATCCGCAGCCGCTCCTCGTCCACCCGGCGCCTCTCGGCCGCCGCCCGCTCGGCCCGCTCCCGGGCCCACTGCTCCCGGCGTACGCGGACCAGCTCCGCGACGGCGAGCACCGCGAGCACCCATGCGGTGACACCCACCTCCTGTACCCAGGGCATCGGTCCGTCCCCGGCGGGCGGGAGCCAACGGTAGAGCCAGTGCCCGATGAGCAGGTGCCCGGCCCAGAACAGGCCGACCGCCCCCCAGGCGGCCCGGCGGTATCCGGCGACGACGGCGGCGAAGCAGGCCAGGGCCAGACTGAGGAACACCGGGCCGTACGGATAACCGGCACCCACATAGACCAGGGTGACGACGCCGACCCCGTACGCCACGGCCACCGGGTACCGGTGCCGCACCACGAGGAGGGCGGGCCCGATCAGCAGCAGGAGCCGGGCGAAGGCGTCCAGCGGCACCCGCCCGCTCTGCGCGTGGGCGGCCCACCCCGCGCCGATCTGCGTGAAGACGGCGACGAGCAGCGCCGAGCGCCAGGCCGGGCCCCGCCCGGTCCGCTCCACCCATCGCCGCCACGGGGGACCCGGGCGTTCGCGCAGCTCGTCCATACAGCCACGCTAGACGGCGTCCGCCGTCACCCGCGTCACCCCGGCGTAGCGTTTCAGGCGTACTCCCCACGTAGTACCCGTACCCGACTTTTCGGCCTCGCGGACGACGGCCCGACCGGCGGCGCGGTCCGACCGGCA
>NZ_JBSGZP010000056.1:0-7949 GCF_053611065.1 Streptomyces sp. NPDC054840 | reverse complement strand
GGTGGTGGAGGCGGGCGGATCAGGCTAGGTTGCACGCAAGCGGAGGCTGTCGTGGACATCCGCCCCCGACACCCGTCGGCTGCCCCACTGACGTAAATTGTCCAACGGCCCGCCGGGTAAGGCCGGGCAAAAGGTACGAGTTGGGGCAGGTGTGGGCAGGACATGGCGCGACGCGGACATATGGAAGCGGACCGAGGTGTCAGCTCCGCCGCGCCCGCGGTGCCGGGATCCGCGATAGCCGCGGCCGCGGACGGCGGGAGCGCGGCCCGGGGCTGGCTCCGACTGGGCCGGGACGGGCGGCTCACCGCCTACGCGAGCTGCGCGGACGGCCTGGTGCGCTGGACCGAGTCCGCGCCCGGGTCCGACATCTGGCAGGGCCCTGAGTTGTTCCCCGTCGAGGGGTGGGCGGGCCGGTTCACGCTGGCCCAGGACTCCAACGGGTTCGTCTGGTTCGCCGGCACCCGCTACCGGGAGGGGGCGCCGGGCGGCCGCGAGCTGATCATCGCCACCCAGTACCAGACCGGTCGCCCGCTCGGTGACTGGCGCGCGGTGGGCAACCCCTTCCCGGAACGCAAGCGCGAGCAGGGGCAGGGGCAGGGGCCGGACCAGGGCCAGGGCCCGGGCCAGGGTCAGGAACAGTCCGAGACGGAGTCGGGGGCGCCCCTGCCCCCGCCCGGAGACCCGATCGTGCTCCCCGACGGAACCGGCGCGCTCCATATCCTCTCCACCCGGTTCGGCGTGGGAGCGCGCGGCCGGACCCGGCGCGCCGACGGTGCATGGGCCAACTGGGCCGACTACCAAGGCAAATGGGTGCGCGGGGCCGTCGTCCCCCTGGTGACCGCCCAGGGCCGGGCCGAATTCCTGGTCACCTTCCGCGGTGGTGCCTCGTACTGGGGGCAGGACATGCCGGGCAGTGACTTCAGGTGGCTCGGGCGCATGAAGGCCGACGCCGTCGAAGGGACCTACAGCGCCTACGAGACGGGCCCCGGCACCGGCACCTACTTCTGGCGACACCCGGCGGACGGCGGCGTCATCGCCTACCGCCCGCAGGCCCCCGCCGGTGTGTCGCCCGCGCTCATGCCGCTGGGCGGTGCGGGCGGCGTCGGCCCGGTGGGCGTCGCCCGAACGCGCATCGGCGGGTACGACTGCACCGTCCTGCTGCAGCGGGGGTCCGAGGGCTACCCGGAGATCGCCGCCTACCCGACGCAGGGCGAGCAGTACGGTACTTGGTGGGCCACCGTCGGGGACCGGTGCGCGGGGCTGCCGGCCATCTCGCTCGACGCCCGGGGCGCGGTCACGATCGCGATGATCGACATGGACGGCGGACTGCTGATCGCCCGGCAGGATCAGACGGACCCGGGTCTGGCCTTCGGTCCGTGGTGTCGCGTGGGGTGATCCACCTCACCTCAATACCCGTGCTGTGGCGATTGATGCGGTGCTTCCGTGTGCCGCACCCTGGTGCAGGCGGAGTTGACCTCCCCCACAGGCGTGGGAGGTCGCCGCTCATTCGCATACGTGAAGCTTTGAGCGGGTGAAGCGCCCATGAATACTTGCTCGCCATTAAGTGGTTGGCCTACGCTGCACCCGCTGTCAAGGTCGTATAAGTGTGCGGTCGAATGCGGTGGGGCGGGTCGAGTGTTCGGGGAGCGGTGGTGACCAGATTCAGGGGCGGGTCTGGCGGCGTGTCCCGGCAACTTCCGGTGCGCCGTGAGAAGTCGGTCTATCGAGGAGCTTTCTGAGTGGCAGGTATGCCCCGCCTGAGTGTTGTCGTGCCCTTCCAGGATGTTGAGATATACCTCCAGGAATGTCTGGAATCGATAGCCAGGCAGACGTTCTCCGCGCTCGAAGTGATCATGGTCGATGACGGCTCGACCGACTCCTCGACGGCCATAGCCGCCGACTTCGCCCGCCGCGACCCCCGGTTCAAGCTCCTGCGCCAGGAGTCCATGGGGCCGGGGCATGCCCGTAATGTCGGCATTCGAGCCGCTCATCCGCAGGCCGAATTCCTCGCGTTCGTCGACGGCGACGACGTCATACCCGAGTACGCCTACGAGCTGCTCGTGCAGACCCTCGAAGGGTCCGGTTCCGATTTCGTATCGGGCAACGTGCAGATGATGAACTCCACCAAGAGGTGGCAGTCCCCCCTGCACAAGGCGCCCATGCAGAAGAGCAGGCGCGGCACACACATCACCAAGCTGCCGGACCTCATCTACGACCGCACCGTATGGAACAAGGTGTTCCGGCGGTCGTTCTGGGACTACCACTACATCGCGTTCCCCGAGGGCGTCATGTACGAGGACTCCTGGGTCAACATGTTCGCCCACTTCCGGGCCGCCAAGGTCGACATCCTCACGGACATCGTCTACTTCTGGCGCCGGCGCGAGGGAGGTGCGGCCCCCTCCATCACCCAGCGGCACACCGAGTTCAGCAACCTCCAGGACCGCGTCTCCGCCGTCCGGTCGGTCAGCCGCTTCCTCGCCGGCCACCGTGCGCGCTCCTACTCGGACCACAAGCGCAAGTACGACCTGGCCTGCCTGAAGTCGGACCTGATGCTGCACCTGAAGGTGCTGCCCGACGCCGACGAGGAGTACCAGGACGCCTTCATGCAGTGGGCGAACGAGTTCCTGGACGAGGCCGACGCGGACATCATCAACGAGCTTCCCGCCGACGCCCGGGTCAAGTGGCTCCTGGTGCGCGAGGGGCGCCTGAAGGAACTGCTCGACGTCGTCGAGTTCGAGCGCAAGGGCGGCCCCCTGCCCGTTCAGCGCCGCTTCCACCGCTACCTCAACTACCCCTACCTCGGCGACCGTTCGGTCGGCCTCGACAAGAGCGCCTACCGGCTCGACAAGGAGCTCTCGCTCCACGGTTCGCTGATCCGGGCCGGGTGGGACGACAAGGACCACCTGACCCTGGAGGGTTCGGCGTACGTCCGCTTCATCAACGTGCACAAGCGGCACATGTCGATGAAGGCGATCGCGCTGCGCAACAAGAAGCAGGGCCGCGTGGTCGTCGCCAAGGCGAAGACCACCTACTACCCGCAGGCCACCGAGTACTCGAACCAGAACCGCTATTGCTACGACTGGTCCGGCTTCCAGGTCAGCTTCGACACCAGCCGCCTCAAGCGCAAGGGCGAGTGGGTCGAGGGCACCTGGGACGTCGCGGCCGGCGTGCTGAGCCGCGGCCTGTTCCGCTACAAGGGCATAGCCCGGGGCGGCGCGGGCAGCGCGGCCAACCCGCCTTACCGGTACGTCGACAAGAACGTCCGCGTGGTGCCCCTCTTCCTGCAGGGCAAGCTAAAGCTCCGCGTCGAGACGGTCCGTTGCCGCATCACCCGGCACCGGATGGTCGGCGACCACATCGAGCTCGGCGGTGTCTACCTCGGCGCCAAGCTCCCCGAGTGGGGCAAGTTCCGGGTGACCAGCATGAGTGGCGCCGGCCGCCACGACTCGTGGGTCCACTTCAGCCCCGGCGGCGAGGGCTGGTACCTCTTCGTCACCCGCATACCGGTCAAGGCGCTCGTCCCCGGACACCGCACCAACTCCTCGGACGGGGTCCCCGAGACCTGGAACACCGGCGCCAACGGCTGGAAGACCACCTTCCACGTCGAGGGGCGCAAGGCGGCCATCTACCCCGTCATGGCGGAGGACGCCACCGACGGCCACTACCGGATGCCGGCCGGGCTGCAGACCGACGGCGGGGACCGCGAGGTCTTCGTGCACCGCAACGGCTCTGGCTATGTCGTCCTGTTCGAACGGGACACCCTGCCGCTGGCCAAGTCCGCCACCTGGCGCGAGGACGGCTCGCTGGAGATCGTCGTCGGCTACGCCGCGCAGGACATGCTCGACGCGTCGGAGTACGCGATGGCACACGTCGTCGTACGCTCCCGTGCCCACGGCGCGGAGCGCGTCGCCCCGATCACCTGGCAGGGCGACGAGTTCCGTTTCGTCGTCACCCCCGCCGCGATGGGCACACTGGCCGGTGACATCCCGCTCGCCTCCGGCCGCTGGGACTTCTTCCTGCGCCGCCAGGATCCCTCCGCGGTCACCCCGGAGAACCGCACCGGCGACCTCATGGTCAAGATGACGCAGGACCTGATCCCCACCCTGCCGCAGGAGATGGCCAGCAACGAGCGCCGCTACGAGCTGCAGTCGGAGGCCTACGACCGGCTCTCCCTGCTGGTCCACTCGGCGATGCCGGACGAGGCCCGCGGCCCCTACCGGCAGAAGCTGATGCGCACCAAGACGTATCCGGCGGCCCGCCGCAAGCCCGTCACCCAGGCCGTGCTGTTCGACGCCTTCAAGGGAACCCAGTACTCCGACAGCCCGCGCGCGCTGCACGAGGAGATGGTCCGCCGGGGCCTGGACCTCGAACACCTGTGGGTGGTGCGCGACGACCAGGTGGACGTTCCCCCCACCGCACGGCCCGTGCGCATGTGGTCCCCCGACTGGTACGAGGCCATGGCCCGGGCGAAGTACGTCGTCGCCAACAACCACCTGCCGGACTGGTTCGAGAAGCGCGAGGGACAGGTCGTCGTGCAGACCTGGCACGGCACACCGCTCAAGCGCATCGGTCACGACATCGAAGCCGTGCACTTCGCGGACAAGCGGTACCTGGAGCGCGTGGAGAAGGAGGTGCGGAACTGGGACATGCTGGTCTCCCCGAACAGTTTCAGCACCCCGATCCTCAAGCGGGCCTTCCAGTTCCCCGGCGAGATGGTCGAGAGCGGCTATCCGCGCAACGACATCCTGCGCCGTGACTCCGGTCGGCGGGCGGCTGAAGTGCGCCGCCGCATCGGCCTGCCGCCGGGCAAGAAGGCCATCATGTACGCGCCTACCTGGCGCGACGACCAGTTCTACGCACCCGGAAAGTACAAGCTGGACTTCCGCATCGACCTCGACGAGGCCAAGGCGCAGCTGGGCCACGACCACGTCCTGCTCGTGCGGCGCCACCCCAACGTGGTGGACCCCGTACCGGGCGCCGGCGACGGCTTCGTCTTCGACGTGTCCGACTACCCGGACATGGCGGACCTCTCGCTCATCGCCGACGTGATGATCACGGACTACTCCTCCCTGATGTTCGACTTCGTCAACACCGGGCGGCCGATCCTCTTCTTCACCTACGACCTGGACCACTACCGGGACACCCTGCGCGGCTTCTACTTCGACTTCGAGCAGTCCGCCCCCGGCCCGCTCGTGTACACCTCCCCGGAGCTGATCGGGGCGATCCGCAACATCGACCGCATCCAGCACGGCTACGCCGCCCGCTACCGCTGGTTCCAGCAGGAGTTCTGCGACCTCGACGACGGCTACGCCTCGGCCCGGCTCACCGACCGCATCCTGATCGCCGGAGGGGACCTCGACCCCGCCCGGGCACAGGCCCCGGCCGTCGGAGCGGCCCGCGGCCGCACGGCGGGTCCGGTGGGCCAGGCACATCAGCGAGGCGAGGCGGCTCAGGCAGGTCAGGCGGCTCAGGCAGGTCAGGCAGGTCCCTGGAACGGAGGCACCCTCGGTCAGGTGCCGCGCCAGCCGGCGAGAAGAATGGATTCCGAGCATGTCTAAGACAGCCCAGAGCACGCGCCGCGTCTTCACCGGCGTGGACTCCTCGGGGGCGGTGCCCATCGAGTACCGGTTCTCCCACGCGCGCAACGGCAACCGCCACCTGGTCGTCGTCTTCGCGAACCGCTACGCGACCAACGAGTACGGCTGGGCCAACGGAAAGCTCGACCTGCTGCGCTCCAACATCCTGTGGGTCCGTGACCTGTTCGACGGCGCGAACACCTACTACCTGTGCAAGGGGATGGACTTCTCCCTGGAGCAGTCCGTCGCCGGGCTCATCTCGCGCGTCATGCACGCCCTGTCCCTCTCGCCGGACCAGGTGACCATGTTCGGCAGCTCCAAGGGCGGCAGCGCGGCCCTGTTCTTCGGACTGAAGTACGGCTTCAGGAACATCGTGGCCAGCGTGCCCCAGTTCCAGATCGGTACCCGCGTCAAGGAAGGCAACCCCGAGGCCGTCCGGGTGATGATGGGCGAGGCCACGGAGCAGAACGTACGCATCCTCGACTCGGTCCTCCCCGAGCTGGTGCACAGCGGGGCGAACCGCTCGGCCAACATCTATCTGGTCACCTCGCCCCAGGACGAGCAGTACGCGAGCCAGGTGGAGCCGTTCGTCAGGCTGTTCCAGGGGCACGAGAACTTCAACTTCGTCTACAACGACTCTCCCCTCATCACCGACCACGGGAAAGTCACGCTGCGCAACCTCCCGACCCTGATAGGACTGTTGAACCTCCTCGTCGAGGGCATAACCCCCCGGTTCGGCATGGTCCGCAACGGCTACGAGGAGCCGCAGCGCGACACGTCCGCGATCGACGCGTACCTGACGCAGACCTCTCTCGTGCAGCGCGACGAGTCCTTCCCCCGGCCGGTGGTCCTCACGCCGACGACGGAGGAGCGGGTCCCCGCGAACACCGTCCGTTTCACGGGTACCGCGGTGGGCGCCGTACGCGTGAGCTTCTGGCAGGACGGCAAGCACAAGGGCTCCGCGCCCGTCGCCGCGGACGGCACGTGGGTCTGGGAACGCAGCAGCCCCTGGCCCAAGGGCAGGCACGTCGTCAGGCTGTTCGCCGCCGACGCCAACAACTACCAGACCGAGCGCACCGAAGTGGTCTTCACCGCCGTGGAGAACGCGTCCGCGGCCCTGCCCGAGTACGAGCCCGCCCCCCCGCCGAGGCCGGCACAGCGCCTCGTGCTGTCGGTGACCGCCCCGACCGCCCACCAGCAGCTGTCGGGCCCCGCCGTCGGCTTCGCGGGCTACGCCCCGGGCGCCGTCCGCGTGGACTTCCAGGAGGGCGGAGCGGCCCTGGGGACGTGCGAGGTACGGGCCGACGGCAGTTGGGTGTGGGAGCCCGGCTGGGCCTGGAACCAGGGCGATCACTTCGTCGAGGTCATCGCGGTGGACGCCGTCGGCAACGCCTCGCCCTGGACGGCCGTCCCCTTCACCCTGATCATGAACTCCTACCCCGTGCCCGCGCAGGGGGCGTACTTCAACGCACGGTACTGACCGTGGCCGGGTCCACGGGCGGGCGGGTCACCCGCATCACCAGCGGCCGGTGGTCGGACGCCTTGGTGTCCACCACCTCGCAGCCGGTGCGGGGGAGCCGGGTGAACAGGTAGTCGATCTTCGTGCCGTCCTTGAGGGTGGTGCGCCCCGCCCGCGAGCTGCCTTTCTGGTCGCATTCGCGGTAGGTGGTGTACGCCTCGCTCGGCCAGATCCAGGCGGACGTGTTCTTGTTCTTGTCGCCCACCGGCGGCGGGGTGTTGAAGTCCCCGCCGAAGACCGTACCGGCGTCCGTGGAGGCGGCGGCGACCAGTGAGCTCAGCTGATCGTCGCGGAAGTCCCAGTCCGGGTGCTCGTCGTCGCTCTCCCGCAGCGAGAGGTGCGCGTTGCACACCCGCAGCCGCTGGGCCGGGACCCGCGCGCACAGGATTCCGCGGTGCAGCCCCACCGTCGGCTGCTCGGTCGGGATCGCCTCCACATCGGTGAGCGGGGAGCCGGCCAGCAGGCCGTAGCCGGCCTGCCCCTTCCCCTGTCCGGTGCAGTCGACGGATGTACGGCGGCCGGCCGCGTCCACCTCGGCGTACGGTTCGAAGGCCGATTGCCACTGCGGGCCGAGGCTGCGGGCGAAGGAGGGGAGGTCCTCGGAGCACACCTCCTGCAGGAGCAGGACCTGGACGCCGGAATCACCGACCAGGTCGCGCAGTTGCTTGAGTTTCTCCTTCGGGCCGCCGGTCTTCTCGCAGCTCCACTGCCGCACCCCGCACATGTTCCAGGTCGCCACGGAGACATCGTCGGCCGTGCCGGCGCCCGCACCGGCACCCGCCACCGAAGCCGGTGTCTGCGCCGACGTGCACGCCACCGCGGTCAACAGGCCCAGAGCCGCCACCGTACGGCCC
>NZ_JBSGZP010000055.1:0-18495 GCF_053611065.1 Streptomyces sp. NPDC054840 | reverse complement strand
TGTTGGAGTGAAGAGCGCCGGTACACCAGTCCGGAAAGCGCCTTTTCCGCACATCCTTGTGGGCACGCGGCCAATGCGGCAGCGGACAAGGAGAGTTCGGTGGACAAGCACGAAGGTCGTGATACCGGAACGGTCCGGCTGGACGACCCCTGGTACGACGCGCTGGCCGTCGGGTGGGGCGAGGGTGAGGAAACGTCCCGGCCGACCCCGGTCCCCGACGGCGGACGCCCCGCGCCCGGCGCATCCGACATCTACCTCGAAGTGCAGCGCAGTGCCGCCTTCCAAGAGGTGCGCACCCGCTACCGCAGGTTCGTCGTCCCCGCCACCGCCGGGTTCTTCCTCTGGTACGTCGCCTACGTGGTCGCCGCCACCGCCGCGCCCGGCCTCATGGCCCGGCCCGTGGTGGGCGCGGTCAACGTGGCCATGCTGGCGGGGCTCGGACAGTTCCTGAGCACCTTCCTGCTGACGTGGGCGTACGCCCGGCACGCGCGGCTGCGCCGGGACCGGGCGGCGCTCGATCTGCGCTGGACCGTCTTCGAGCAGGAACGCGGCCAGGATCGGACCCGGGCGAGGAGGGCCGGCCGGTGACCACCGAGCACCAGACCCTCGCGCTGATCCTGTTCAGCGTCTTCATCGCGGTGACTCTCGGCATCACCACCTGGGTCAGCCGCAACCGGCACGGATCGGCCGAGGAGTTCTATGCCGGCGGGCGGCTGTTCTCCCCCATGGAGAACGGTTTCGCCATCGCGGGCGACTACATGTCCGCCGCCTCCTTCCTCGGCATCTCCGGTCTGATCGCCCTCTTCGGCTACGACGGCCTGCTGTATTCGGTGGGCTTCCTCGTGGCCTGGCTCGTGGTCCTGTTTCTCGTCGCCGAACTGGTCCGCAACTGCGGGCGCTTCACCCTCGCCGACGTGGTCGCCGCCCGGATGAGCGAACGTCCGGTGCGGATCGCGGCCGGGACCTCCTCGGTCGTCGTCTCCGTCCTCTACCTCATCGCGCAAATGGTCGGCGCGGGCAGCCTGGTCGGCCTGCTGCTGGGGAACTCGGGCGCCGCGGCCCGGACCCTCACCGTGGTGGGCGTGGGCGCGCTGATGGTGGTCTACGTGTCCTTCGGCGGGATGCGGGCCACCACCTGGATCCAAATCGTGAAGGCCGTGCTGCTGATGGGCGGCGCGATCACCCTGACCGTGCTCGTGCTGCTGCGCTTCCACGGGAACTTCGACCAGTTGCTCACCAGCGCCGCCGACCGCAGCGGGCACGGCCGGGCATTCCTGAGTCCCGGTCTCAAGTACGGCGGGGACTGGACCGCCCGCATCGACTTCATGAGCCTCGGTCTCGCGCTGGTCCTCGGGACGGCCGGGCTGCCGCACATCCTGTCGCGGTTCTACACCGTGCCCACCGCGCGGTCGGCCCGCCGCTCGGTGGTGTGGGCGATCGCGCTGATCGGCGGCTTCTACCTGATGACCATCGTGCTCGGCTTCGGGGCGGCCGCGCTGGTGGGACCGGACGAGGTAAGGGCCTCCAACGCCTCCGGGAACACCGCCGTTCCGCTGCTGGCGGCCTTCCTCGGCGGGGGCGCCGGTACCACCGGGGGCGCGGTGCTGTTCGCCTTCGTGGCAGCCATCGCCTTCGCCACCATTCTGGCCGTGGTGGCCGGCATCACCTTGGCCTCCTCGGCATCCGTGGCGCACGACCTGTACGCCTCCCTCAAGCGCCGGCATGCCCGGCAGCGCAGCGAGGTCGCGGTGGCCAGGGTCGCGGCCGTCGGCATCGGGGCGGTCGCGATCGCCCTCGGACTGCTCGCCCAAGACCTCAACGTGGCGTTCCTGGTGGGGCTGGCCTTCGCGGTGGCGGCCTCGGCCAACCTGCCGGTGCTGCTGTACTCGCTCTTCTGGCGCGGCTTCACCACGCGCGGAGCCGTCTGGTCGGTGTACGGCGGCCTGATTCCGTCGGTCCTGCTGGTGCTGGTCTCGCCGGTGGTGTCGGGCAGCGCCGAATCCCTCTTCCCCGGAGTGGACTTCCAGTACTTCCCGCTCCAGAACCCGGGGATCGTCTCGATCCCCCTGGGCTTCCTGGCGGGCTGGCTGGGCACCGTCACTTCGGGCGAGGAAGCGGACGAGGCGAAGCACGCGGAGACGGAGGTCCGCTCCCTGACCGGAGCCGGAGCGGTCTGAGCGACCGGATCTCCGGTTCCCGTCAGGCCGGTCCCTCCGACGGGAGCCAGGTGTAGCGGTGCTCCGGGCGGCCGGTCTCGCCGTAGCGCAGGGCGAGACTGACCCGGGCGGTGCGTTCGAGGAGTTTGACGTAGCGCTGGGCGGTCTGCCGGCTGATGCCCGCGCGGTCGGCGATCTGCTGGGTGGACAACGGGCCTTCGGCGGACCGCAGGACCTGGCGGACGAGCTCCGCGGTGGTGGCGGAGTGGCCCTTCGGGAGCTCGTTCGGGGATCCCGCGGCGGCGAGGGCGCCGAAGATCCGATCCACCTCGGCCTGTTCGGCCTCGCCGCCCGTGTCCAGGGTGCGGCGCAGGGCCCCGTACGCCTCCAGACGGCTGCGCAGTCCGGCGAAGGTGAAGGGTTTGACCAGGTACTGCAGGGCGCCGAGGCGCATGGCGGCCTGTACGGTGGCGAGATCCCGGGCGGCGGTGACCATGATCACATCGGTGCGGTGGCCGAGCTGGCGCAGGCGCCGGACCAGGTCCAGGCCGTTCTCGTCGGGGAGGTAGTGGTCCAGGAGGACGAGGTCCACCGGATGCGAGGTGAGGAACTCCAGGGCCTCGGCGGCCGAATGGGCCTGCGCCTTCACGAGGAAGCCGGGAACCTTCGCCACGTACGCCGCGTTGATCAGGGCAACACGCACGTCGTCGTCGACGACCAATACGTGAATCGGGGTCTCCTTCACCGTAGGGCCTCCGGGAGTACGACGGAGAATTCCGCCCCTCCGTCCGCTGCTTCACCGGCCCGGACGCTGCCGCCGTGGCGCTCGGCAAGGCGGCGTACCAGGGCGAGGCCGAGACCGCGCTCGCGGTGGGCCTTGGGCTGCTTGGTCGACCAGCCCTCCGTGAAGATCTCCTCGCGGCGCGCGGCGGGCACCCCGGGGCCGCTGTCGCGCACCCGCAGTACGGCGGTACGGCCCTCCGCGCGCAGCTCCACCTCGACCAGGGGCGCCGCCGAACCGGCGGCCGCGTCCAGGGCGTTGTCCACGAGGTTGCCGAGGATCGTGACGAGGCCGCCCGGGTCCACCAGACGGTCGGGGAGGAGGCTGGTGCCCGCCAGACGCAGGGGCACACCGCGCTCGGCGGCGACGGTCGCCTTGCCCACCAGAAGGGCGGCCAGCAGAGGGTCGTGGACCCTCTCGGTGACCTGTTCGGCCGTCGTACGGTGCACGCCGGCGACCTCGGTCACGAACTCCACCGCCTCCTCGTGCAGGCCCAGCTCCAGCAGGCCGAGGAGGGCGTGGAGGCGGTTGGCGTGCTCGTGGTCCTGGGCGCGCAGGGCGTCGATCAGGCCCCGGGTGGAGTCGAGCTCACGGCCCAGGTGCTCCAGCTCGGTGCGGTCGCGCAGGGTGGCGACGGCGCCGCCGTCCTCGGTGGGCATGCGGTTGGCCACGAGCACCCGGGGGCCCTGGACGGTGAGCAGGTCCCGGCCGCCGACGCGGCCCGACAGGACGTCCGCGGTGCGGCCCGCACCCAGTAGGTCCTCCAGCGGGCGTCCCGCGCAGCGGTCGGTGGCGTCCGGGGCGAGGCCCAGCAGGCGGGCGGCCTCGTCGTTGACCAGCCGGACCCTGCCGTCCGGGGCCAGGGCGATCACGCCCTCGCGGATGGAGTGCAGCATGGCCTCGCGCTCGGCGAGCAGGCCGGCGATGTCGGAGAAGGCCAGATCGCGGGTCTGCCGCTGGATCCGGCGGGTGAGCAGGTAGGCGGCGAGGGCGCCGGCCGCCAGAGCACCGCCCGCATAGGCGAGCAGACCGGGTATCGCGCCGAGCAGCCGGTCGCGGACGCTGTCGTAGGCGATGCCGACCGAGACGGCGCCGACGATCTCGCCGTCGGCCGCGAGGAGCGGGACCTTGCCGCGGGCGGAGCGGCCCAGGGTGCCCTCGTCGATCTCCATGACCTCGCGTCCCGCCAGGGCGTCGCTCGGGTCGGTGGAGACGGGCAGCCCGATCCGGTCGGCGCTCGGGTGCGAGCGGCGGATGCCGTACAGGTCGAGCACGACCACGTACTTGGCTCCGGTGGCCCGGCGGATCCGCTCGGCCGAGGATTGCACGGGGCTGTCGGCCGAGGCCCCGGTGGCCAGGACCCCGGCGGCCAGCGCGGGGTCGGCCGCGGCACTCTGCGCGATGGCCAGGGCGCGCCGCATGGCCTGGTCGTCGAGCTGTGCGCTCAGCGGCGCCAGGAACAGTCCGGTCGCCAGTACGGCGACCCCGGCAGCGATGGCCAGCTGGGTCAGCAGGATCTGGGAGACGGCCCGTCTGGGCAGCCCGAGGCGCCGAGCGCTCAAGTGGGGGAACCGCATGGGCAGCAACGGTAGGTCGGCTCCGGCGCAAGCGGAATGCTTACGCCCTGCTTGTCGGGTACCCCACGTGCTGGGCCGCGAGGACGAGGCCGCGTTCCACTTCGCGTGCGCGACAGCCATCGCCGAGCGCTGGCACAGCCCGTCCGGGGCCGCCTGACGCTTCGGGCCCGCTGACGTCCGAGGCCGCCTGACGGTCCCAGGCGCGCTGACGTTCCGGGCGCGCTGACGTCCGAGGCCCGCTGACGTCCGAGGCTCTCCGACGTCCGAGGCCGGAGCCCGGGCGGGCCGGACCCGTTACGGCATCGGCTGGGGCGGGCGGGGCCCGTGGTACTGCCCGCTCGGCCGCATCCGCAGCGGTCGCTCCTGATACTCCTCCAGCGCGTGTGCCATCCAGCCCGCCGTACGGGCCACCGCGAACACCGTCTCCCCGGCCTCCGCCGGCATCCCGCACGACACCGTCAGTACCGCCAGCGCCAAGTCCACATTGGCGTGCAGCCCGCCCTGCCGGGCCATCACCGCGGCCACCTCGCGCGCCGCGACCAGCGCCGGACCGGCCTGCTCCAGCCCTTCGAGCCGGGCGAAGAGCGCTCGCGCGCGCGGGTCCTCCCTCCGGTACAGCCGGTGGCCGAGCCCGGGGACCCGGCGTCCCGCCCGCAGGTACTCCGCCACCACCGGCGCGGCCCCGCCCTGTTCCAGCACCTCCACCAGCATCCGGTGCGCGAGCCGTCCGGCCGCGCCGTGCAGCGGGCCCTCCAGAGCGCCGAGCCCGGCGGACACCGCCGCGTACGGATGGGCCCGCGCGGAGGCGGCCACGCGTACGGCCAGGGTCGAGGCGGCCAGGTCGTGGTCGACCAACAGGGCCAGCGCGAGGTCCAGCACGGCCAGCGCGTCCGGGTCCGGTTCCCGCGCCGTCAGCCGCGACCACAACTGCCGGGCGATCCGGCCGTCCCCGGACCACCGGACCGGACCCGCCGCGGGCAGCGCGCCGACCAGCGTGGGGATCAGTGCGCGCGCCGAGCCGAGCACCGCTTCCTCCGACAGGTCGAAGCGCAGCGGATCCGCCACCGCGGCGGCGGCGACCGCCACCCGCAACCGGTCGATGGGCCCCCCGTGTTCCGGCAGCGCGGCCACCGCCCGCCGGGCCGCCTCCAAGGCCTGCGGGGGAGCGGTGAAGCGGGCCCCGGGCGTGCGGGTGCCCGTCCACAGCCACTCGGCGACCTCCTCGTAGCGGTACCGGGAGGCCAGCTCCACGGCGTCCACGCCACGGAAGTAGTACCGGTCGGGCTCGATGAGGGTGAGCGCCGTACGGACGGAGAGTTCCCCGCTGGGGGCCGCCGCCTCGCGTCGGCTCCGCCGGGCCAGCGCCTCGACCTCGGCGGCGTCGAAGCTGCTGCCCCGCCCCGCGGGATCGCGGCGGCTCGTGAGCTGGCCCCGGCTGACGTACGCGTACACCGTCGCCGGTTTCACCCCGAGGGCGCGGGCCGCCTCCTGTGTGCTGAGCCTGCGTCCGCTGTCCGTCTGGTCGGTCATGACGCACACCCTACAGATGGACAGAAATATTGATTCAGTCAATATTGACAGCGATTGAATCCATCATGGATGGTCGATCCATGAATACCTCCATGGAAGTACCCCGCGGCCTCGCGGGAGTCGTGGTCACCGAGACCGGGCTGGGCGACGTCCGCGGCCGGGAAGGCTTCTACCACTACCGCCAGTACGCGGCAGTCGAGCTCGCCGCCACCCGCACCTTCGAGGACGTGTGGCACCTGATGTTCCGCGGCACACTCCCGGCCGATGCCGCCGGGCGCGCCGCCTTCTTGGCCGAGATCGCCCCCCTGCGCCGACTGCCCGCGCAGGTGCGGGACGCTCTGCCCTCCCTGGCCCGGGCCACCCGGCTCTCGGGCCCCCTCGCCGGGCTGCGCACCGCGCTCTCGCTCCTGGGGGCCTGCGCCGGCTTCCGCCCGGTCTACGACCTCGACCCCGGCCGCCGGGCCGCCGACGCGCTGGGCGCCTGCGCCGCCGTACCGACCCTGCTCACCGCCCTGCACCGGCTGGGGCAGGGCCTGGAGCCGGTGGAGCCGCGCGAGGACCTCCCGTACGCCGCCAACTACCTCTACATGCTCACCGGCCGGGAACCCGACCCGGTCCGGGCCCGCGCGGTCGAGCGGTACCTGATATCCACCGTCGACCACGGCTTCAACGCCTCGACCTTCACCGCCCGGGTGATCGCCTCCACCGGCGCCGATGTCGCGGCCTGCCTGACCGGGGCGATAGGCGCGCTCTCCGGCCCCCTGCACGGCGGCGCCCCCAGCCGGGCCCTGGACACCCTCGACGCCATCGGGACCGTGGACCGGATCGGGCCGTGGATCCGTGAGCGGGTCCTGTCGGGCGACCGGATCATGGGCTTCGGCCACCCCGTCTACCGCACCGAGGACCCCCGTTCCCGCATGCTGCGCGAGATCGCCCTCCAGTTCGGTGGTCCCCTCGTGGACTTCGCCGTCGAGGTCGAGCGCCAGGTCGAGGAGATCCTCGCCGACCTGAAGCCGGGCCGGGAACTGCACACGAACGTGGAGTTCTACGCGGGGGTGGTCATGGAGCTCTGCGGACTCCCGCGCGAGATGTTCACGCCCACCTTCTGCGCGGCCCGCGTGGTCGGCTGGAGCGCGAACATCCTCGAACAGGCCACCGATTCGAAGATCATCCGTCCGGCCGCCCGGTACACCGGCCCCACCCCTCCTCACCCCGTGCCGCCCCTGCGCTGACGGAGCCTGGCTACGATCGGCCGGGTGAACAGCAGGCAGCCCATCCCCGTCGTCGTCCTCGCCGGTTTCCTCGGGTCCGGCAAGACCACCGTGCTGAACCACCTCCTCGCCGGTCGCGGGGGCACCCGCATCGGGGTGGTCGTCAACGACTTCGGATCGATCGAGGTCGACGCGATGTCGGTGGCCGGCCAGGTCGGGGACTCGATGGTCTCCCTCGGCGGTGGCTGCCTGTGCTGCGCCGTCGACGGCAGCGAACTCGACGCGTACCTGGAGAAGCTCTCCGCCCCCGTCCACCGGATCGACGTGATCGTCATCGAGGCGAGCGGGCTGGCCGAGCCCCAGGAGATGATCCGGATGCTCATGGCCAGCGAGAATCCCGCCGTCCGCTACGGCGGGATGGTGGAGGTCGTGGACGCCGCCGAATTCGACGCCACCCGCACCCGACACCCGGAGACCGACCGCCACCTCGCCGTCGCGGACCTGGTGGTGCTCAACAAGACCGACCGCGTGGACGCGGCCGAACGGGCTCGGATCGAGCGGGAGCTCGCCGTACTCTGCGCTCCGGGCACCCCGGTCGTGGGCGCCGACCACGGGCGGATCGACCCGGAACTGCTCTTCGACCGCAGGCCCTGGACCGAGACCCGGGGACAGCTCTCCTTCGAGGACCTGCTCGCGGAGGCCGACGGCTACGACCACGGTCACGACGGCTGCGGCCACGCGCACGCCGCTTACGGGAGCACGGAGTTCACCACCGAGCAGGCCCTGTCCCCGCGCCGGTTCATCGACTTCCTCGATCGCCGGCCGGCCGGGCTCTACCGGATCAAGGGCTTCGTCCACTTCGGGGTACCGGGGCACGACGAACGCTACGAGGTCCACGCCGTCGGCCGCTTCCTCCGCTTCGCCCCGAGGCCCTGGGGGCGGGGCGAAGCGCGCGTGAGCCAGCTGGTCCTGATCGGCTCCGGTACCGACGGGTCCGGTCTGCTGCGCGAGCTGGAGGCCTGCCGCGAACCGGCCCCCCACGAGGCGCGTCCGGAGAGCATGTGGTGCGTACTGCGGTACGTGGCGAGGCCCGAGCCCGGATCCGGGACCGAGCCCTCGTCCGGGACGTGCACCGGTGCGGACGAGGAGTGAGGGAACCGCGGGCCCGGCCCGATCGGCAGGACCCCGGATCTTGCGGGGCAAGATCCGAAGGAGGCGACCCAGACGACCCAGGCGCCCCAGGCGACCCCGCGACCTAAGCGACCTCGACGCCGAACTCGCCCAGCAGATCCTCCAGGCCGCCGCAGTAGCCCTTGCCGCCGATCACGAAGTCCCAGTCGCCGTTGGAGCGGTGCCGGAACGAGCCGAGGACCAGGGCGGTCTCGCCGGCGCGTCCATCGGAGACGTCCAGCCGGCCCAGTTCCTCGCCGCCGGCGGACAGCAGCCGGATGTGGGCGTCGGTGAATCCGGCGAGGTCGGCGTGGGGATCGACGTCCGGGTCGATCGCGGCCACGAGGACCAGCCGGTCGGCCTGCGACGGCAGGGCGTCGAAGGAGACCTCCAGCGCCGCCTTGTCGGGAGCCGCGTGCTCGCGGGTTCGTACCGAACCGTCCGGAGTGCGCGGGTTGTTGAAGAAGACGAAGTGCTCCTCGCTCAGCACCCGGTTGCCCGTGCAGACGAGGGCGCACACATCGAGGGCGACCGAACCCGACCAGGACATGCCGAGCACGTTGTGGTCGGCCGGGGGAGTCGGTTCCGCCGCCCGCCGGGCGGGGGCCGTGGCGGCGCCGCCGAGCCGGCCGCGCAGTCCGTACTGATGGAGCAGCTCGACCAGGGCCGCCCCGGGAACCAACTCCAGCGGCTTGCCGTTGGCAAAGGTGTACGACCCGGGCCCGAAGGACGCGGTGGTGACCAGCACCCCCTTGTTCGCCCCCTTGTCCTGGACCGTGCCGTACAGATCACGCACGGCCGTCGGCGGCACCGTGTTCCGGTAGCGCTTGACCTGCACCACGATCCGCCCGCCCCGGATCGGTGCCGGGTCCACCGCCTCCACGTCCACCCCGCCGTCGTTCGACCGCTGGGTGGTCACCGCCTCCATGCCCATCGCCCGGAACAGCTCGGCGACCAGGTTCTCGAAGGCGATCGGGTCCATCACGAAGAGATCCGGCTCGTCCTCGTCCGCGTCGCCCGCGTGCCCGCCGTGGCTGACGACATCCCCGCCGACCTCGTCGGGCCGGCGCCCGGAGCGCACCGCCGTCAGCTGGTCGGGCCGCGCCGACAGCAACCCGCCCAGCCCGGACACCAGACAGTCCACCGCGCTGACCTGCTCCAGCCGCAGTCCGGCGAAGGCGCTGCGCGCCGCCGGTACCGTGGCGAGCACGAACCGCGCCTCCTGGCCGGTCACCGGATCGTGGCAGTCCACGAAGCCGTTGACCACGACCGAGTCGAGTACGCCGAACTCGTCCGCCGCGTACAGCTCGCGGACCACCAGCAGCACGCACTGAGCCAGCAGGTCCCGGTACAGGGCCCGTCGTTCCGTGACCGGACGGGGCTTCACCTTGTCCTGGTCCGTGCTCGGCAGGTACTGCACCGCCCGGGCCTCCGGCACCACCGCGTACCCGGGCAGCTCCCAGTCCAGTACCAGCTGGCGCGCGGCCGGGTCGTACGCGGCCGTCACCTGCCTCGGCAGCCCCTCGGGCCAGGCCGTCGAGGCGTACAGGGCCGCCGAGAAGTACTCCACCGCCGCCTCGGCGTCTCCCGCGCGCAGTGCGTCGGCCAGCTCCGTGAGCCCGCCGTTGTGCGCCCGCGCCCCCGCCATCTGCTCCGCCGCCCACCGGTCGTACTGTCGGCGGTACGCGGCCAGTTGCTGCCTGCGCTGCGCCTCCGCGGCGTTCGCGGCCTGCCAGGCCTGGGTGTAGCGGGCGTGCGCCTCCCGCTCCGCCTGCGCCCGGTGGTCAGAACCGAGCGTCCAGCCGCTGCTCTGCTGCTGGAAGTCCTCGATGCGGGGCATCGGTACCGGGTGCGCCAGGGCCCCCGGATCGAACGGCTGCAGCCCGTCGGGCCGGCCCAGGGCGCATATCCGGAACGCAGGTGCCCGGCAGCCCGCGGCCAACAGGCCCTTGAGGGCTTCGACCTCGGCGTCGAACTGCGCGGTACGCCGTAGGGCCTCGGCCTCGCGGAACTGCCGGTGGCTCCGGTTCGCGTCCCGCTCGTGGGCCCGCTGCCGGCGCTCGGCATCCCGTTGCTGGATCAGCTGCGTCTGTTGCTGCCGGCGCTGTGCCTCCGCCCAGCTCCCGATCAGTCCGCTGCCCGCTCGACGGCTCATCAGCTGCGTTCTCCCCCCACCGCGTCCACGGGGAAAACACTAGTCGGCATTCGGGTGGTACGTCCCCCCGGTCGCACCACCCGAATGCCCTCCCGCGCCCTACAGCGCGGCCCCCGCCAGCGCCGCGACCGCCGCCGGCAGTGCCGTCCCCGAGCCGTCCCGGCGCGGGTCCACGGGCGGCAGTTCGGCCGGCGTACCGTTCGCCGCCGCCGCGCGGACGGGGGAACCGCCCGCCCAGGCCAGGACCAGCACGTCCTCGCCCTTGAGGAACCGCTGGCAGCGCACGCCACCTGTGGCGCGGCCCTTGCGCGGGTACTGGTCGAACGGGGTCAGCTTCCCGGAGGTCACCGAGTCGTCCAGGGTGCCGTGCGAGCCCGCCACCGTGAAGACCACAGCGTCCCGCGCCGGGTCCACGGCCGAGAAGTGGATCACCTTGGCGTTGTCGGCGAGCTTGATGCCCGCCATACCGCCCGCCGGGCGGCCCTGCGGGCGGACCTGGGCCGCCGGGTAGCGCAGCAGCTGGGCGTCGTCCGTGATGAAGACCAGGTCCTCCTCACCCGTGCGCAGCTCGACCGCGCCGACGATCCGGTCGCCCTCCTTGAGGGTGATGACCTCCAGCTCGTCCTTGTTCGCCGGGTAGTCCGGCACGACGCGCTTGACCACGCCCTGCTCGGTGCCCAGCGCGAGGCCCTGCGAGGACTCGTCCAGCGAGGTCAGGCAGATCACCTTCTCGTCCGCCTCCAGCCCGGAGAGGAACTCCGAGACCGGGGCGCCGCCCGCCAGGTTCGGCGCGGCGTGCGTGTCCGGCAGCTGCGGCAGGTCGATCACCGACAACCGCAGCAGCCGCCCGTACGAGGTGACCGCGCCGACATCGGCCCGGGCCGTCGCCGCGACCTGCGAGACGATCAGGTCGTGCTTGGCACGGGCGCCGCCCTCCTCCTCCGGCAGCGCGTCACCGTTCGCCGTACGCGCCAGCAGGCCCGTCGAGGACAGCAGCACCCGGCACGGGTCGTCCGCGACCTCCAGCGGAACGGCCGCCACCGCGGTGCCCGCGGACTCCAGCAGCACCGTACGGCGCTCGGTGCCGAACTTCTTCGCGACGGCCGCCAGTTCCGCGGAGACCAGCTTGCGCAGCTCGCTGTCCGACTCCAGGATCCCGGTCAGCTCGTCGATCTCGCCCGTCAGCCGGTCGCGCTCGGACTCCAGCTCGATCCGGTCGAAGCGGGTGAGCCGGCGCAGCGGGGTGTCCAGGATGTACTGCGTCTGGATCTCGCTCAGCGAGAACCGCTCGATCAGCCGGGACTTGGCCTGCGCCGAGTTGTCGCTGTCCCGGATGAGCCGGATGACCTCGTCGATGTCGAGGAGCGCCACCAGGAGGCCCTCGACCAGGTGCAGCCGGTCGCGGCGCTTGGTGCGGCGGAACTCGCTGCGCCGCCGGACGACCTCGAAGCGGTGGTCGAGATAGACCTCCAGCAGCTCCTTGAGGCCCAGCGTCAGGGGCTGGCCGTCCACCAGCGCCACATTGTTGATGCCGAAGGACTCCTCCATCGGCGTCAGCTTGTAGAGCTGCTCCAGCACGGCCTCCGGGTGGAAGCCGTTCTTGATCTCGATGACCAGGCGCAGGCCGTGCGAACGGTCGGTGAGGTCCTTGACGTCCGCGATGCCCTGGAGCTTCTTCGAGCCGACCAGGTCCTTGATCTTCGCGATCACCTTCTCGGGGCCGACCGTGAAGGGCAGTTCGGTGACGACCAGGCCCTTGCGGCGCGCTGTCACGTCCTCCACGGCCACCGTCGCGCGGATCTTGAAGGTGCCGCGGCCGTTCTCGTAGGCGTCCTTGATGCCGGAGAGGCCGACGATCCGGCCGCCCGTGGGCAGGTCGGGGCCCGGTACGAAGCGCATCAGCGCCTCCAGGTCCGCCTGCGGGTACCGGATCAGGTGGCGGGCGGCCGCGATGACCTCGCCGAGATTGTGCGGGGGCATGTTGGTGGCCATGCCGACGGCGATTCCCGACGCGCCGTTGACCAGCAGGTTCGGATATGCGGCGGGCAGGGCGACCGGCTCCCGCTCCTGGCCGTCGTAGTTGGCGGTGAAGTCGACGGTGTCCTCGTCGATCGACTCCGTCATCAGCGACGTGGCGTCGGCCATCTTGCACTCGGTGTAACGCATCGCGGCCGGCGGGTCGTCGTTGCCGAGCGAGCCGAAGTTGCCGTGGCCGTCGACCAGCGGCAGCCGCATGGAGAAGGGCTGGGCCATGCGCACGAGGGCGTCGTAGATCGACGCGTCACCGTGCGGGTGGAGCTTGCCCATGACCTCGCCGACGACACGGGCGCACTTCACATAGCCGCGGTCGGGGCGCAGGCCCATCTCGTTCATCTGGTAGACGATGCGCCGGTGGACCGGCTTCATGCCGTCCCGGGCGTCGGGCAGGGCCCGGGAGTAGATCACCGAGTACGCGTACTCGAGGAAGGAGCCCTGCATTTCGTCGACGACGTCGATGTCGAGGATCTTCTCCTCGAAATCCTCCGGCGGCGGGGTCTTCGTGCTGCGGCGGGCCATCGCTGCGCGGCTCCTTAACCAAAAATGGGGTGTGCTGGCTGTCGGGTGGGGTGTCTGGTCGGGTCTGACAGGGTCTGTCTGGGTCCGGCGGTCTTGTGGTGTCCGGCGAGGGTACGACGCGGACCATTGTGGCCCGACGCACCGACAACGCCGACTCCGACCCCGGGGGTCCCCCGGACGGAGTGCGGGGGAGTGACCCGGGAACTTATCCGGCGGTCGGCGCGCTTGCATACAGTGGCAGGTCGATAAGAAATCTCTGCATCGCGATCGAAGGGACCACATGCCCATGGGTCACACGGCCACAGCCCAGGCCGGCTCCGGCGGCCTGACAGCGACCGAGCACCGGCTGGCCAACGGCTTGCGCGTGGTGCTCTCCGAGGACCACCTGACCCCGGTCGCCGCGGTCTGTCTCTGGTACGACGTCGGCTCGCGCCACGAGGTCAAGGGGCGCACCGGCCTGGCTCACCTCTTCGAGCACCTGATGTTCCAGGGGTCGGCGAGCGTACCCGGGAACGGGCACTTCGAACTGGTCCAGGGGGCCGGCGGTTCCCTCAACGGCACAACCAGCTTCGAGCGCACCAACTACTTCGAGACGATGCCGACGCACCAGCTGGAGCTCGCGCTCTGGCTGGAAGCGGACCGGATGGGGTCCCTGCTGGCCGCCCTGGACGACGAGTCCATGGAGAACCAGCGCGACGTCGTCAAGAACGAGCGCCGCCAGCGGTACGACAACGTCCCGTACGGCACAGCCTTCGAGCGGCTCACCGCCCTGGCCTACCCCGAGGGTCACCCGTACCACCACACTCCGATCGGCTCCATGGCCGACCTGGACGCCGCCTCCCTGGAGGACGCGCGTACCTTCTTCCGCACGTACTACGCGCCCAACAACGCGGTGCTGTCGGTCGTCGGGGACATCGACCCCGAGCGGACGCTCGCCTGGGTCGAGAAGTACTTCGGCACCATCCCCGCGCACGACGGCAAGCAGCCGCCCCGTGACGGCTCGCTGCCCGACACCATCGGGGAGCAGCTGCGTGAGGAGATCGTCGAGGAGGTCCCGGCGCGTGCGCTGATGGCCGCCTACCGGCTGCCGCACGACGGCACTCGCGAGTGCGACGCCGCCGACGTGGCGCTGACCATCCTGGGCGGCGGCGAGTCCTCGCTGCTGCACAACCGGCTGGTACGCCGCGACCAGACTGCCGTCGCGGCCGGCTTCGGCATGCTGCGCCTGGCCGGGGCGCCCTCCCTGGGCTGGCTGGACGTCAAGACCTCCAGCGGGGTCGAGATCCCCGCCATCGAGGCGGCCGTGGACGAGGAGCTCGCGCGGTTCGCCGCCGAGGGTCCGACGGCCGAGGAGATGGAGCGCGCCCAGGCGCAGCTGGAGCGCGAGTGGCTGGACCGGCTGAGCACGGTGGCCGGCCGCGCCGACGAACTGTGCCGCTTCGCGGTGCTGTTCGGCGACCCTCAGCTGGCCCTGACCGCCGTCCAGCGCGTCCTCGACGTCACCGCCGAGGAGGTGCAGGCCGTGGCCGCCGCCCGCCTGCGTCCGGACAACCGCGCGGTGCTCGTCTACGAGCCGCTCGCGGCCGACGAGTCCGACCAGCACGACGAGTCCGACGACTCCGACGAGAACGAGGGGGCGGAGCAGTGAGCGACACGGCAGCCGTCACGATGACCTTCCATCCGCAGCCGCAGGCCGGCGAGCCGCAGCCGTGGGCCTTCCCGGCCCCCGACCGCAGCCGGCTGTCCAACGGGCTGACCCTGCTGCGCTGCCACCGGCCGGGCCAGCAGGTCGTCGCGGTCGAGGTCAACCTCGCCGCTCCGCTGGACGCCGAGCCCGAGGGCCTGGACGGCGTGGCGACCATCATGGCGCGGGCGTTCTCCGAGGGCACCGACAAGCACTCCGCCGAGGAGTTCGCGGCCGAGCTGGAGCGCTGCGGAGCGACCCTGGACGCGCACGCCGACCACCCGGGTCTGCGGCTCTCGCTGGAGGTCCCGGCCTCCCGGCTGCCCAAGGCGCTGGGCCTGCTCGCCGAGGCGCTGCGCGCTCCGGCCTTCGCCGACGCCGAGGTCGACCGGCTGGTGCGCAACCGGCTCGACGAGATCCCGCACGAGCTGGCCAACCCGCAGCGCCGCGCCGCCAAGCAGCTCTCCCAGGAGCTCTTCCCGGCCACGCTGCGGATGTCCCGGCCGCGCCAGGGCACCGAGGAGACGGTCGCCCGGATCGACTCGGCCGCCGTACGCGCCTTCTACGAGGCCCACGTACGCCCCGCCACCGCCACCGCGGTGGTCGTCGGCGATCTGACCGGCATCGACCTGGACGCGGTGCTCGCGGACACCCTGGGCACCTGGACGGGCAATACCGCCGCGGCCCTGCCGGTGCCGCCGGTGACCGCCGACGACACCGGCCGCGTGGTCATCGTGGACCGGCCCGGTGCGGTCCAGACGCAGCTGCTGATCGGCCGGATCGGGGCGGACCGCCATGACCGGGTGTGGGCGGCCCAGGTGCTGGGCACGTACTGCCTGGGCGGCACCCTCACCTCGCGCCTGGACAAGGTGCTGCGCGAGGAGAAGGGGTACACGTACGGCGTGCGCGCCTTCGGCCAGGTGCTGCGTTCCACCGCCGACGGCAAGGGCGCCTCGATGCTCGCCATCAGCGGCTCGGTGGACACCCCGAACACCGGACCGGCGCTGGAGGACCTCTGGAAGGTGCTGCGCACCCTCGCCGAGGGCGGGCTGACCGACGCCGAACGGGATGTCGCCGTGCAGAACCTGGTGGGCGTGGCCCCGCTGAAGTTCGAGACGGCCGCCTCGGTCGCGGGCACCCTCGCCGACCAGGTCGAGCAGGAACTGCCGGACGACTACCAGGCGCAGTTGTACGCCCAGCTCGCCGAAACGGGCACGGTGGAGGCGACCACGGCGGTCGTCAAGGCCTTCCCCGCGGACCGGCTGGTGACCGTCCTGGTGGGTGACGCGGCGCTGATCGAGGAGTCCGTGCGGGCTCTTGGGATCGGCGAGGTCACGGTCGTCCCCAACTGACGGTCGGGTGACGGCCCGTTGAGGGCCGGCTGAAGGTTTCGGCAAGGGGTTCTGGTGACTTGATCATCAGAACCCCTTTTGTCCGTTTGGTGGTGAGGTTGCTTGTATGCGGTGTGGCGTACGCAACAAAAAGCCGTGTCTGTTTGGCGATTGACTGATGATCCGCCTAGCGTCGGCCGTGCTGTCCGTCAGTTGTGCCCGCCGCACCCGCGGCACCGGACAGCGATCGCCGAGTCCCCGTCAGGCGCGAGCCTGGGGAGCCGGGGACCCACATGAGTCCCTGGGGTGAATCGGACCCCCTCGCAAGAGGAGGCCCGTAGGAGACCTTCCTGCTCCGAACCCGTCAGCTAACCCGGTAGGCGAGAAGGAAGGAAAGGATCAACCCCTTCATGGCGTTTGGCAGTCGTCCCGCTGGCTCCGGTAAGCACCGTGGTTCCAGCCGCCTGAGCAAGAAGACCGCCGGTTACGCCGGTATCGCCGCGATCGCCACCACGGGCGTCGTCGGCTCCCTCGCCGCCCCGGCCTTCGCCGCGGACAACCACAGCAGCAACATCGGCCAGGACAGCGGCCTGGGTGCCGTGGTCGTCGCCGAGGACCTCGCGGGCGACATCACCGACCAGGCCGAGTCCCAGCACCGCGTCGCCGAGCAGGACGCCGTCAAGGCGCAGGCCGAGGCCGACGCGAAGCAGCGGGCCGCCGAGGCCAAGCGCATCGCCGAGGTCAAGGCGAAGGTCGAGCGCGAGGCCGCCGAGCGCGCCGCCCGCGAGGAGGAGCGCAAGCGCCTCAACACCTTCGTCGCCCCGGTGGACGGCTCGTACGTCAGCACGCAGTACCACGCTGGCGGCGGCATGTGGTCCTCCGGCAGCCACACGGGCATCGACTTCCACGCCGCCTCCGGCACCTCCGTCCACGCGGTGGGCCTGGGTACCGTCGTCGAGGCCGGCTGGGGTGGCGCATACGGCAACAACGTCGTCATCAAGCACAACGACGGCACCTATACCCAGTACGGGCACCTGAGCTCGCTGAGCGTCTCCGTCGGCCAGCAGGTCACCCCGGGCCAGCAGATCGGCCTGTCGGGCTCCACCGGCAACTCCAGCGGCCCGCACCTGCACTTCGAGGCCCGCACGGGCTCGCAGTACGGCTCGGACATCGACCCGATGGCGTACCTGCGCTCGCACGGCGTCAGCCTCTGACCTCGCGGCTCGCGCCTCGCACCGCTTCACCGAAGACCCCGGCTCCCCGAGCCGGGGTCTTCGTGTGTTGCGTCT
This sequence comes from Streptomyces sp. NPDC054840, assembly GCF_053611065.1. Lineage (NCBI taxonomy): Bacteria > Bacillati > Actinomycetota > Actinomycetes > Kitasatosporales > Streptomycetaceae > Streptomyces > Streptomyces sp. NPDC054840. The sequence goes on along the minus strand of NZ_JBSGZP010000055.1, from coordinate 1,055 downwards.
TCGTGCAAATGTTTCGTATTTCTGGCCGCTCTCGGAAATTATCGTGTGTTGCAATAGAGTCGCAGCACGCGCATGTGCGTGCAATGACGCTGGCAGTCGGAAATAGGCGGAGGTCCGGTCTTGCGTATTCCTGCGCACGCGGTATGCACAGCAATCCGCGACGACATCGTCTCCGGGGTGTTCGAGCCGGGCGGCAGGCTGACCGAGGAGGTGCTGGCCCGCCGGTACGGGGTCTCGCGCGTCCCGGTGCGCGAGGCCCTGCGGACCCTGGAGTCCGAGGGGTTCGTGACCACGCGGCGCCACGCGGGGGCGTGCGTGGCCGAGCCGACCGAGCAGGAGGCCGCGGACCTGCTGGAGCTGCGGATGCTCCTGGAGCCGCTGGCCGCCGCGAGAGCCGCCCGGCGGCGCACCGACGCGCACCTCAAGGTGCTGCGGGGGCTGGTCAGGCTGGGGCAGGAGCGGGCCAGGCGGGGCCAGGGCGAGGATCTGCGGTCCCTGGGCGGCTGGTTCCACGAGACGCTCGCCCAGGCCTCGGGCAGCCCGGGGCTGATCGCGCTGCTCACGCAGATGCGGCACAAGATCGCGTGGATGTACGTGGTGGAGGCGCCGGCCCGGCCCGTGGAGTCCTGGGCGGAGCACGGGGCGGTCGTGGACGCGGTGGCGCGCGGCGACGCCGAACGGGCGCGGGCGCTGACCGCGATCCACGCCGACCGGGCGGCGGCGGCGCACCGGCTGAGGCTCCGCCCGGTGGTGAGCACTTCGCAACCTGTCGTAAACATGTCGAGCGGCCGGCATTAACAGGAGCCGTATACAAAGGATGGGATCGCGAATTCGCGACGCGGTGGCCCGTCCCATTCCAATCGGGCCGATGTGCCGTGCGGAATTCCCGCGACGCGCAATTCGGCGCGGCCACATTCCGGTGAGGGCTTTTCTCTGCCGAGCGGTCCTTCGGGATGCGCAGCCCGCGGGTCTGCTCTCCCGCGGGGTGACCGCATCGGGCGGCGCCGGGATCCCGTCCCGCGGCAGGCCCACGTACGTGTGCGAAACGACGAAGC
>NZ_JBSGZP010000054.1:0-18506 GCF_053611065.1 Streptomyces sp. NPDC054840 | reverse complement strand
GGCGCCTTCGGGCGGCGGGGGTGCCCCCCCCCCGGGGGATCGGTCTGGCGGTCCACGCCGACGGTTCTGGCCGAGCGGGTCGGCCGCGGCACAAAGCCATCCACCTCAGGCGAAACCCAGGATCTGAAACAGAACACGACTCACGAGGCGAGCCCCGACCTCAAAACCAGATCACTAGGAGCTCCTACCCGGACGGCTGCAGGGTGCATCCCGTGCGCCGGCCCTCGGCTCTGACCACTATGCGGGTCCAAACCGCGCTCAGCCGTCAGCCAAGGGCGGCGCCAGCATCGTGTAACAGTTGCAGCATACCGGGCAGGGACCGTCCGAGACGGTCGGGCTTTCTCTGCCAGGCGGGGGACTGCGCTGCGGCGGGCCGACGGTGATGTAGAAGCGGGCGTCGCGTGAGGCGCAGGGGGCGGTTCCCGGTGGCGGGGGTGACGATGGGGTAGTGAGCAAGTGCAGCGCAGGCCGCTTCTGGGGGCGGCCTCGCTGACTGCAGCTCCAGCCGTGTGTGCCTAGTGGGATTCCCGTTGCAGTGCGGTACGCCGCCCGAGCGGCAGGAGGGGCCGGATGCATGACGAGATGCCCTTTGAGGAGTTGATCAGCAGCGCCGCCCAGAACGCCGGTGGACGGCTGGGGGCGCTGCCGTTGGCCCAGGTGGCCGCCGGTGCTGACGGGACGATCGTGCGCTGGAACCTGGCTGCGCAGGAACTTCTTGGATACACCGCGCCGGAGGTTGTGGGGCGGCACATTGCGGATCTGTTGCACCCGGGAGCCGACCCCGGTCTTGGCCGGTCTTTGTGGGAGACGGCCGCGACCGGGCGCGGCGTTGTGGGAACGGTCACCACATGGCATCGCGATGGGCATCCGCTTGAGCTGGAGATCTGGGCTGCTCCTGTCCCGGATCGGCGTGATGGCGCGTCGGCGGTGCAGCTCTTCGCCGCTGACGCGCACGCCACCCGGCGCATCCGGGGATCGTCGGCAATATGGGACGGGCTGTTCGCGCGATCGCCGGTGGGCATTGCCATCATGGACACACAGCTGCGATTCCTGCAGGTCAATGCGGCACTGGAGGCCATGAACGGCCTGAGTGAGTCGGCCCACGTGGGCCGGCGCCTCGCCGAGGTCCTGCCCGAGGTGAACGCCCCGGAGATGGAAGAGGCGATGCGCCGAGCCCTCGAAAGGGGCGAGGCCGTCCGCGACCGGATCCGCACGGGCCGCACTCCCGCCGATCCCTACCACGACCACGTGTGGTCGTGTTCCTACGTGCGGGTGGAGGACCCCGCAGGCCGGTCGGTCGGGGTGATCGCTTCCGTGGTCGACATCACCGAGCAGGAGCGCGCCCAGACCGAGGTAGAAGCGGCCCGCCGCCGCCTTGCCCTCCTCAGTCAGGCCAGCGCTCGCATCGGCGCCAGCCTTGATCTGGAGCGCACCGCCCAGGAGCTGGCTGATCTCGCCGTGCCATACCTCGCCGACACCGTCACCGTCGACGTCCTGGACGCCCTCGCACGCGGCGATGAACCGGGTGCGGGTCTGGCCGGCGGCGTTGACCTGCGGCGCTTGGGCAAAGCGCCGCTCACAGGCTCTGCCGTCAGTAACCTGCTGGCCCCACTCGGCAGAACCCTCGCCTTCCCCTTGGCCGCCCCTTACACCCACCTCCTAGTGGCCCGGCGGCCTCACCTGATCGCCCACCTCGAAGAACGGATCGGCCTCGGCGCCCGCTACTCGCCCAAGCCCGCGCAGCTGCATGGTGCGGGCGTCCGCTCGCTGATGATGGTCCCGCTCATTGCCCGAGAGTTGGTCATCGGTGTCGCCACCTTCTACCGCACACGCACCGCCGTCCCCTACGGGCGCGACGACGTGACCCTCGCCGGCGAACTGTGCGCCCGAGCTGCCGTCAGCATCGACAACGCGCGCCTGTACCGCCACGAACACGACACAGGGGTCATCCTCCAGCGCAGCATGCTGCCGCAGCACATCACCCCGCCCCCAGGCATCGAAACGGCTCACCGGTACCTGCCCGCGAGCGACCTCAACGAAGTCGGCGGCGACTGGTACGACGTCCTGCAACTGCCCGGAGGGAAGGCGGCCCTCCTCATGGGAGACGTCATGGGCCACGGCATAGCGGCCGCAGCCGTCATGGGCCGCCTGTCTGCTACCGTCCGGGCTCTCGCCCGCCTCGACATGTCTCCCATCGCGCTGCTGCGCCAACTGGAAGCCACCCTCGCCGACCTCGCCGAGCCGATGCTCGCGACCTTCCTCTACCTGGTCTGTGACCCCGCCACCGGAAACTGCACCATCACCCGCGCCGGACATCCGCCACCGGTCGCGGCAGAACCCGGCGGGAACGCCTATGTGATCGACACTCCTCCCGGGGTCCCCCTGGGCGTCGGCGGTATCGACTTCACCACCACCGACATCACCCTGCCCCGAGGCAGTGTCCTGGCCCTCTACACCGACGGCCTCATCGAAACCCGCGGCCGCGACATCGACGAACGCCTGAACGAGCTGACCCGCCTGCTCACTCACCCGCGAGGATCCCTAAGCCACCTGTGCGACTCCCTCATCACCCACCTGGTGCCCACATCGGCCGACGACGACATCGCCCTGCTTCTCGCCCGCATCGGCCTCCCAAGCCCGTAGGGGACGCGCTCTCCGCCGTTCGGAACTGCAGCGGCGTGAATCCGAAGACACCACCGCACGAGTCTCGCGTCGGGGTGTTGCTCGGTCGTCCAGGAGGACACCAGCGACGGATGCAGGCCTGAGCAACGCCGGCCCTCGCTGATCGAGCTGCAACCGGGGGGGTGCCGTAAGGACGGCACCACCCCGGTATCACGCTATTGCCCAACCGAAGGATCTGGCGGCCCGGGCCGGCCTACAGGCCACCGGGTCCTCCCGACGGTGCCGCCTGACCCAGCAACCCTTCCACGACCTGGTCCTCACACCTGGCGCTTCCTGAGGCGTAGATGTCGGTCAGCACCATGTCGTAAGCGGCCGGGCCGCCATAGGCTGGGCGAATGCCGAAGGAATCTCCCGCGGCGAAGGGGGCTCGGAAGGCTGCGCTCAAGGCCGCTGCGCGCGCTCGCGCCGCCAGGATCGTCGCAGGCGAAATCCCCGACTACTTACGGCAGCCGAGCACGGGCAGACAGGAGCCTCGGCCGCTCACGCCTAATCACAAGGTGGTCCAGGCCCCGCCCGAGCAGCCCACCGGAGCGCTCATCCCTCCCAGGAGTACCCCGCTAGGGTCTGTCGTCAAAGTGATCTTGGATTGTGGATCATGGTGTCGTGATACGTCGCCATGAACTGTCCGATGCCGAGTGGGAACTTGTGGAGCCGTTGCTGCCCCGGCCTGTGTTGGGGCGGCCGCGGCTGGACGACCGGAGGGTCCTGAACGGGATCGTGTGGAAGTTCCGGACCGGGGTCGCGTGGCGGGATGTGCCTGAGAGATACGGATCGTGGGCCAGTCTCCACACTCGTTTCCGCAGGTGGGCGGCGGACGGGACGTTCGAGCGGATGCTCCGGGCCGCGCAGGCGAAGGCAGACGCCGCAGGCGATATCGAGTGGCTGGTGTCGGTCGACTCCACCATCGTCCGTGCCCACCAGCACGCGGCAGGGGCCCGAAAAAGGGGCTCCGAAGCCCGGCACTCGGTCGGTCCCGCGGCGGGCTGACCAGCAAGATCCACCTGGCCTGCGACGCCGCGGGCCGACCTCTGGCCTTCGTCCTGACCGGCGGGAACACCAACGACTGCACCCAGTTCACGGCCGTGATGGGTGCGACACGGGTGCCCAGGCTCGGTCCGGGCCGGCCGCGTGTACGGCCCGACCACGTCATCGGTGACAAGGGCTACAGCTCGAAGGCGATCCGGACCTGGCTTCGACGCCGGGGCATCGCCCACACCATCCCGGAGCGGTCCGACCAGGTCCGCAACCGGGCCCGTCGCGGCAGCCGGGGCGGCCGCCCGCCCGTCTTCGACAAGCAGGTCTACAGGCGCCGCAACGTCGTGGAACGGTGCTTCAACCGCCTCAAGCAGTGGCGCGGCATCGCCACCCGGTACGACAAGAACGCCCAGTCCTACCAAGCAGCCGTCACCCTCGCATCGCTCCTGATGTGGGCGTGACACTTTGAAGACAACTCCTAGGTCCGTGGCGCCGAGGGAGACGCGGCACCGGCCGGCCGCGGGGCGGGCCACCCGAACGAGAATCGGCTTGGTGGCAAGGAGCCAGGTCGGGCCACCACTCCGGTGGGCCCGGCACCACCAGGGGCAGACAGGGCTCATCCGTACGGGTTAATTCGGCCTGTGGCCCTGCCCTCGGGGAGCAGATCGGGGTCACCGTGATGGGCATGGAAGATGGGCAGTCGCCTTCGGCGTCTGCCGGGCACGGGGCGGTGCTGCGGTGGGCGCGGGCGATAGGACTGGTGGCAGACGAGGGTGAGGAGCGGCGACTTGCCGCAATGAAGCTCGACATGCTCGCCGAAGGGTCCCTGCCTCGGAAGTCCAGCCGGCGGAACGTGGCGCTGACGGCCCAGTGGGCGGTGTTCATCTGCTGCGTGGACGACCTGGTCGATCGTGGTGGCCTGGGGACGGTTCCGGGCGAGGTGGAGGAGTTCACTGCTCCGCTGCGTGAGGTTCTTGCTGGCGGAGGTGGGCCACCGCCAGCAAGGCGGCCCGCATATGCACGGGTGTTGCAGGAGTTGTGGGCGCACACGTCCGCAGGGATGCCCGCGCAGTGGAAGGAGCGTTTCACCGCGGACTACACCGACTTCTTGGATGCGACCGAGGAAGAAGTGGCCCTGCGCCGTGACGGCGTCCGGTTGACCGTCGCCCAGTACGTGCGGCTGCGGCGCCGCACGATCACGCTGCTTCCCCTGCTCGATGTACTGGAACGCACCGGTGACGCCCCGATGGTGGAGTGCGAGCAGGTCGGTGACCGGTTGGGTGAACTGCGTCGGGCGGTGGCCGATATCGCGGGATGGGTGAACGACCTGGTCTCGGCGGCCGATGACACGGCCGTCGGCCAGGACAACCTGGTGACCACCCTGGCCCGGCAGGAGAGCTGTTGCCTGGCAGAGGCCCGCCAGCGGGCGGCTGCCATGATCTCCGAACGCCGCAGTACCTTCCACACCGTCGCAACCACCCTGCGCACCGGCCGGGAAGTGCCCGCGCCGCTGCGCCAGGACATGCGCCGCTACGTGGATCTGACCCAGACGTTCCTGACGGCTACGCTGCGCTGGCTGACCGCCACCGGGCGCTTCGCCTCTGACGCCGGGCCCGCCCCTGCCGACGCCTTGGCGCCACAACACCGCCCCGTCGGATGCTGCCCCACGAATGCAGCCAGCCGCAACGCGCATACCCCCACGCACGCCAAGAGGCCCGGGTGAGAGTTGCTGCCCCGGTCGCGGGCCTGCCCCCTTGGCCCCGAGCCGCACTGCCCACCGGAATGGAACCGGCCACCGCGCTGCTGCGCTCCCGTCTGCTGCACCGGATGCAACCGGATGGAACCGTGCGCAGCCCGTGCCACAGCCGCGTCCTGGAATCCGCACTGCTGCTGGCCCTCTTGGACCGCACCGGTCTGCACCCCGGCCCCCGCCGCCGCCTGGCCGCCTACCTGTCCTCACACTGCGACGACCCCGACCCCCTGGACCGGCTCCTCGCCCGGGCCGCCCTGCATCACCCGCCGGACCCGGCCCGCCCGGTGGACGTGGAGGACTTCCTCGCCCGGTCCCCGCACTTCACCGGCCCCCGCAAACGCGCCCTGTTGTCCGCGGTCCTGCTGCTCCTGAACGCCGCGCCGGCCGAAGAGCTCTCCGAAGAGATCTCCGCCGAGGCGTTCAGCCTGCACGGCCTGCACACCTGGGCGCGCGTGCAGGTCACCGCCGTCAAAACGATCCTCACCCACGCCCGCGGGCATCACCCGCCCGATAGCGACCTGGAACTGCTGGCCTCGACACAGCGCCCCGGGATCGTGTGGGAGGCCAACCTCCTCATCCACCTATCGGTGCTGCACGCCCTGCTCCCTGTGCCCGGACATTCCGCCCTGCTGAATCAGGGAGTACGGACCGCACTGCAGCATCAGCGGCCCGACGGCGGGATCCCCTTCATCCGTGACGAAGACACCTGGGTCACTGCCACCGCCGGGACCGCCCTGCACGCAGCGGGAGCCGCCGCCTCCGTTGTGGACCTCATCGCCCGACGCCTGGTAGCTCTCCAGCATTCCGGGGGCGGCTGGTCCTACACGGACGGAGTCCAACTCACCGACGTGGACTGCACCTCAGTAGCCGTCGAAGTCCTGCACCTCGCCGGCCCTCACATCTACCGTGCACCGATCCGCCGCGCACTGGGCACGCTGCGCGGCCTGCAGGACAAGGACGGCGGCTTCCCGACCTATCTGGCAGGCGCCCCATCGGAAGCGTGCATGACCGCCGCAGCCGCCAACGCCTACAGCACGCAGGGCACGTCACTCCACCACGAGCTCGACAAGGCTCTTGGCTACCTCGACTCCCAGCAGCGCCTCGACGGCTCCTTCCCACCGGACTGGAGCAGCAGCCGACTGCACACCGTCTGCCGCGCCGTCCTCGCGGCCTCCCGCCACCCCAGCACTCCTCACGGTCCCGCACAGTGCATCATCAGCCGAGCCCTGAACCTGCTTGCGGACGCGCAGAACGCCGACGGCGGGTGGGGCCAGCAGGACGGCGACCCGAGCGACGCGCTGAGTACCGCCTACGCCCTGACGGCCCTCAGCACCCACCACACTCCCGGCCCTGCTGCCCGCGGCGCTGCCTACCTGCTGACCCAGCAGCGCCCCGACGGATCGATGGCAAGCGTCGCGGACTCGATCGGACCCCGCCCGTTCCGTTTCACCGTCCCCGCTCTCGCCGACGTCTTCAGCCTGCTCGCCCTCGGCCACCTCACCCGCCGCACAGCTCCCGCCCCCGGGCCGGACACCTGCGACGACCAGCGGTACCCGGTGACAGGGCCGCCGGCCGACGGGCCGACCCGCCTCGTGGGACAGTCCAGACCAACTCTCCTTCACCCGACCGAGTAGCTGCCGCCCCGCATGCGGTCCGGAACTGGCCGTACGAGACGGCCCAGGGGAAGTGGTTCGTGGTGAGCGTCGGAAATCGTGGCTGGCCGGGTGCCCCGGGCGCGGAGCTGGGGGAGTGGGTCGTTACCGCCGGCCGACAGAGATCGTTGGTACCCCCGCCGGGCTGGTTGACTCCAAGGAAGAGGGGCGGTCCATGAGCGCTGTGCGTATGGAGGAGGACGAGTGGAGGGCGTTCGTTCTGGAGGGGACGCGGACGGCCAAGCTGGCCACGAAGCGGGCGGATGGCAGTCCTCATGTCACACCCGTCTGCTTCACGCTTGAGGCCGGTGACGTGGTCTTCAGCACGGACATGAGCACGGTAAAGGCGAAGGCCATGCTGCGTGACCCGCGGGTTGCCATCTGCGTGGACGATGAACGGCCGCCGTTCAGGTACGTGATGCTGCGGGGAAGGGCCACAGTGGACAGCGATCCGGTGGCGGTGCGCAGGTCGCTGCAGGTCATGGGAACGCGGTACCTCGGTACCGACCGTGCCAGTGTGGCGGTCATGGCGCACGCCAAGCCGGGCGCTGTCGTTGTCCGCGTACGTGTCGAGGAGGTCGTCGCCTGGCGCTACCAGTAGAGGCGGCTGGGGCGTGCTGTGGTGAGAGTGATGCACAGAGAGATCCAGTAGCCGCCGACCTGACGTGAGGCGACTACTGAGGTGGCGTCCGCGGGGCCAGCCGCCGGCTGAGCCAGTGCGAGTCGCGGGCCGAGAGGACTCAACCGCACTCGGCGGGGGGCGAAGCGCTGGGACCGCCATTGGGGGTCGGCTTTGTAGGCTGCTTCCTTGCTGCTGAAGACGCGTGTCGGGTCCGCCCACCCAGGGGTGTCGCACAATCCGGCGCGTTCGACGGGTGAGCACACCAGGTGCATGGCGTTCTCCGGGATGGTCCCCTCGTGTTCCATGTCCACGCCCACGCCGAGGATCCGGCAGTGCCGGGGAGGCCCGCCATATGCCTTCCACGCAGCGGCCACGGCAAAGGGGAAGCGGTGGCTGATGGACACCAGCGTGCCGGCCGGTGGCCGGGGCGACCCGTCCAGCCGCCGATCCGGTGGCCCGGTGTGTACGCCCAGAGCAGCGAGGCTCGTGATGAGCGCGCACTGCCCCGCCGCGTGCTCGGCATGTCGCCGCTCACGGGCCAGGTCCTTAGGCCCTTCCGGTGCCGCGATCGCCGTTGTACACAGAGCGATGCGACCGCCGGCATACGGCACCACCGTCACCCGCGCGGCCTCTTCGAGGTGCAGGGGCCCAGCGGCAGCGGTCATGGGGATTCGCCGGTGAGTTCGGTGTTTGCCGCCTGCTCTCGTAGCGCGCGGCGCAGCAGCTTGCCCTGGCTGCTGCGCGGCATCGCGTCAACCCGGACGAAGCGGCTCGGCCGCTTGTAGCCAGCCAGTTCCCGTACACAGGTAGCGATGAGCTGCCGCTCGTCGAATGCCGCTCCCGGGAGCGGCTCGATGAAGGCCACTGGAGTCTGGCCCCAGTGTGGCGATGGGACGGCGACCACGGCGACCTCAGCCACCCACGGCAGAGGCCTGAGAACGTGCTCGATTTCCGCGGGGTAGACATTCTGGCCGCCGCGCAGGATGAGGTCGCTGCGCCGGTCGACCAGCCACACATAGTCGTGCTCGTCCCGGTAGCCCAGGTCTCCTGTGTTGAGCCAGCCGTTCGCCAGCGCTCGGGCGGTGGCTTCCGGATCGTTCCAGTAGCCCTGCATCAGCCCGTCGCAGCGAAGGTGAAGGGTGCCGACCGTATGGGGGGAGGCGTCGGTTCCGTCCGGGTTGGCGATGCGGGCCGTGAATCCCGGCATGGGGAGGCCGGCACACGTCGCTCCGGGCAGGGTGGCAATGCCGGGCTGGTCGTCGGGCCGGCACGAGAGCGCCGGGCCGCTCGCTTCGGTGATGCCGAAGATCGTGTGCAGCGGGATGCCGAGCACCGCCTTCGCACGGTCGGCCAGGTCCTTGGGACAGGGCGCGCCACCGTGCAGGATCAGACGCAAGGATGACAGGTCGGAGTCGGTCAGCCGTCGGCTTTCCAGCAGCAGCTTCAGCATGGCCGGGACGAGGAAGGTGTGCTCTGCCCGCCACCTTGGGACGGCATCGAGGAATGTGTGCGGCGAGAACTGGTCGAGCACGCACAGCGTGCCGCCGGCGGCGAGGTAGTTCAGTGCGATCACCATGCTGCCGTGGGAGAGGGGCCCCGCGTTGAGGAACACCGCACCAGCATCCGGTCGTACCTCGGCAAGCCAGGACAGCGCCTGGAACTGGAGGTATCGCTGATCGCAGACAGCGCCCTTGGGCAGTCCCGTGGTTGCCGAGGTATGGAGGATGACGAGGGGGTCCGTCAGCGCGCCGCCCGTGTGACCGTCGATCCCGCCGGTTCGCCCGGTCGGCAGCGGTTGGGCGGCCACCTCTTCGACCGGCATGGTCACCAGGGCCGGTCGCAGGGAGGCCAGACGGCTGCGACCGGCTTGGTCGGCGATCGCGTACTGGGCACCGACTCGGTCAAGGATGTATTCCACCTCCCGGTCCACCAGGACCGGATTGACGGGCACGGCGATCGTGCCGGTGAGGGCGCAGGCGAACAGTGCCTCGATCAGCTCCACCCTGTTCGCCGTCAGCAGGACGACTCGGCCGCCTGGCGGGACGTGGTCGCCGATGGCGTCGGCCAAGGCTCGCGCATCTTGCCCGAGGCGTGCCCAGGTCACGTCCCGCCGCTGGTCGCGCAGGGCCAAAGCCTGCGGCGAGCGGGTCGTCTTGCGGTGCAGAAGCTGTTGGAGCCACACGGTCAGCCGACCTTTCCCGCACTCAGCAGGGCGGCAACGGCCGCGATCGAACCGATGCCGGTCAGCTCGTCATCGTCCAGCGGCCGGCCCAGGGTTTCCTCGCACCGCTGCACCACCCTGATGAGCTCCCCGGAGTTCACCCCGGCGTTTACGAGGACGTCCTGGTCACCGATGGTGTCTGCGAGTGCGGGAAGGTCAAGGCAGTCCTTGACAAGGATGCGTGCCCGGGTGAGGTCGTGGCCAGTGGTCATGGTCTTCCATTCCAGGCGGTGGCGTTGATGAGGCAGTTCATCGCGCGGGGCCGGCCCTCCAGCCGGTCAAGGATCAGGGAAGCCGCGTCCGGGGCCGCGCACGGCAGAAGCCGGTTGAACCGGCTGCCGAAGCAAGCAGCCACGAATTCATCCGTCGCCGCCGGCCTGTGCATCCAGGGCCGCCCGGTGGGGTTGTAGGCGAACCCCACATCGACGGCCTTCCAGCGGCCGGCTTCCCATACCTCGCACCAAGCGTGCTCGCTTCCCACGGGGCCGAGCAGGAGTCCCCGCCGGGCACGAGCGGTCAGTCCGAGGTCGCGAAGCCGGTCGGCGATGACCCGGCTCACCACCATGCAGTCGGCCATGCCGAGTTCCCATGCCCGGTGGTGATCGAGCCGCAGAGCCTCGCTGACGACCTGGTAGGTGACCTTGCCCCCGTACAGATCGTCGAGCATCTGCTGGTAGACGTCTTCGGCACGCGGGTCACGTACCCGGTCGCATGTGCCGGTCAGTTGGACCGCGGTCTGATAGCGCCGGGTCCCCGTACCGGAGCCGACGACTGCCCAGCCAATACCCTCAGGGGTGACAGACGCGATCCCCGGGCCGGTCGGGTCCACGTCGCTCAACTGATACCGGCCCGGCCCGTCGTCCGGCACCCTGACCGTCACCAGCCACTTCTTGGCATCGAGCCACCCACGCCTGGGGCCGGCGGAGAAGCGCATGAGGAACATGGCGGTGAGCTCCGGAGCCGTTCTGCCCGAGCGGCTGTTGTTTCCCGCATTCATCACATCCGCCAGGTCGAACAGCGGACCGCCACCCGGCTGATACCGACAGGGCATGCCGTGATCCACCAGCTCGAGGATGTTCTCGGGCGGCGTGTTCAGCAGAGCGGCAGCAGCGGCTACATCCATGGCGTAGTGCGCTGCGTCGTGCGGGATAAAGCGGAAACGGGCCAAGCCTGAGACCAGACCGTGTAACACAGTGGAACTGGGTGCGTGCATAGTGTGAGCAGCCTCTAGCAGGGGCTGGCCCCCTGTCAACGCAACTGCCTTTCTGCGATGTGCTTGGTGTCGGTGGTTGGGTGTCGGTGACGGTATGCCGGGTTGTGGTGTTTCCGCTGGCGGGGGTTGAGGGCGGGCGTGGTCACTGACATGGGGCGGCACCTGGGGCGGGCGTGGTCACTGACATGGGGCGGCACCTGGGGCGGGTGTGGCTGTCATGGGCTGGTACACCCCACTGCGCTCCATTGTCCCGGGAACGGCACTTCTGATCCTTCCGAGGGCTGCGCGGCGGCACGGTGGTCCGTGTCGGTCTTGCGCGGGCGGGTGCGGGGTGGGTGAGGCGGGCGTGTGGGGTGAGGTCCGGTGGGGTTGAGGGTGTCCCGGCCGGTGCTGGTGGCGCGGCTGTGGAGCTCGATGCTGCTGGGGCGTTGACCACGGCGCATGTGCGTGCGGGCGCGCAGGTGGGTGGGGTGAGCGCGCGGACGGTGTGGCGGTGGCTGCTGTGCTGCTCGCGTTCTGCGGGCCCGGGTTCACCATGTGGCGGCTTCCTCGTGTGCGTCGTAGAGCCCGAACCCGGTGGAGGCGGCGATGGGGGTGTCATCGTCAGGCAGGTCGTCGAGGTCGTCGATGCTGTCGTCCTCGCCGTACTGCGCTGACCGCTCGGACTCTGCGGTGTCCAGGCCTGGCAGGCGCACGCTGGGTCCGGACGTCACGTCATCTGGATGTCCAGGCGTACGCATTCGATGAGGTAGTCCCCGGTGTCGGCATCGATGGTGACACCGTGGGCCTCGCTGTGGAATCCGGGGAAGGCCCGGTCGAACGCCTCCAGCGCGGACAGGTAGCGCAGGACCGGGCCGTTGAGTGCGCCGAGCGCTTCTCCGGGCATCAGGACGGGGATCCCTGGGGGAGTCACGGTCACCATGGCCGCGGCCACCCGGCCGGCGGCCTGGGCGAGGGGGAGCCGTTCAGTGCCGCCCCGGATCAGCTGCCGGTAGCACGCCTGGGGTGGGGCGACGGGTTGCGGCAGCTGCTGGAAGGCGGTGTCCAGGGCGTCGATCAGTTCCGCCCGGGTGAGGTGTTCGTGCATGTCCTGGCAAAGACCGCGCAGGGTCGTGCCGCTGTAGCGCTGCGGGTAGCGTTCGACGAGGTCCGGCAGTACTTGGCGCAGCGGGGTGTCGGCGTCATGGAGGGCCTTGAAGTCCATGAGTGCGTCCATCAGGGTGCCCCACTTGCCCTTGGTGATGCCCATGGAGAACAGGACGAGGGTGGTGTAGGTGTCGGTCTTCTCCACGACGATGCCGCGGCCGGCCAGGTACGCGGTGAGGATGCGGGCGGGGATGCCCCACGAGTCCGCCTCGCCGCGCGCATTGACGCCGGGGCAGGTCAGCGTCACCTTGATGGGGTCCAGGAGACACTGGCCCTCGCTGAGTCCCTTGAAGCCGTGCCAGTCCGCCTCCGGGACGAGCTCCCAGCAGCGGGGATCCGAGGCCAGGAGTGCCGGGGAGGCGTCTGCGAAGGCCACGCTGGTCCCGTCGGCCGGGTCGGTGACGGTGTCGGGCTGCCAGACGCCGAAGAACCACGGCAGCCGGTCCCCGGCCTCCGCGATCCGGCGCCCGGTCCGGACGAGGGCCTGCCGGAACCGCACGGCTTCGGTCACCGCCTCGTTCACCAGCCACTCGCCCTGCGGTCCGTCCATCATCGCCGCGGCCACGTCCAGCGAGGCGATCACCGGGTACAGCGCCGAGGTGGTGCCGTGCATCATGAACGTCTCGTTGAACCGATGGTGCTCGACCGGCGCTCGGGGTGAGGACTTCACGTGGACCATGGCGCTCTGCGACAGGGCGGCCAGCAGCTTGTGCGTCGACTGGGTCGCGAAGACCGTGGGACGCTCGTCACCCTCGAAGGTGTCCGGGCCCACCGCCATGCCGTACCGGCCCGCGTACAGCGGGGAGAAGCGCGCGTAGGCGAACCAGGCCTCGTCGAAGTGTAGACGGGGCGTACTGGGAGCCAGGGCGCGCGCCGTTTGCACGGTGTCGTAGCACAGGCCGTCGTACGTCGAGTTCGTGATCACCGCGTACTGGGCCTCGGGAGACACCGCTCCCGGAGTCAGGGGGTGGGCGGCGATCCTGGCGGCCACCGCGTCGGGCGCCGTCTCGCGCGCCGGGAGCGGTCCGGCCAGCCCGTATCCGTTGCGCGTCGGGACGAGGTAGACCGGGCGCGCACCCGAGATGACCAGGCCGTGCAGCACCGACTTGTGGCAGTTGCGGTCCACGAGGGCGATCTCGTCGGCGGTAACGCAGTAGTGGCCGACCATGCGGTCCGCGGTGGAGTCGCCGTGGAGCACGAAGTACGTCCGGTCGGCGCCGAAGATACGGGCGGCGTTGCGCTCCGCTTCCCCGATGGGGCCGCTGTGCTCGAAGAGGGAACCCAGCTCCTCCACCGAGATCGACAGATCGGTGCGGAAGAGCCGCTCGCCGTAGTAGTCGAAGAAGGCCCTGCCCACGGGCGACTTCAAGAAGGCCACGCCGCCCGAGTGCGCCGGGGTGTGCCAGGAGTACTCGTGGGCGTCGTCGAACCGTCGCAGCGCTTTGAAGAACGGCGGCAGGACGGAGTCGCCGTACTCCCGGGCGGCGTTGAAAACCCGGCCCGCGATGAAGGACGGCGTGTCCTCCAGAGGCCAGATGTATCCGACGGCGGTCTCCGCCACCCACAGGGGGAGGCGGTCCAGGCCGTGGTCGGATTCCTCGCTCATGACGACGAAGACGGGCAGGGCCGTGAACCGGCGGGTGATCTGTCGCAAAACGGCCGCTCCCCGGCCGTCGGTGTCCTCGCCGGTCTCGGACGGCAGGTCCCAGGCGACGACCGCGGCCGACAGGCCCGCCTCCGTACGCAGGGCGGCGCAGGCCGCCTCGACGGTCCGCGCCCACCGCACCTCCAGGCCGCGATTCTCCAGCTCCTTTCCGATCCTTCGCAGTTGGTCACCGCCTACGCCCCGGCCCAAGGGGTCCTCGCGCAAAGCCAGCAGGACACTACCGTTCGCCATGACACTCTCCACGTGCGTCAACCCATCCCGACCTGCCAAGCATCGAGTTCAAACACCACGGACCGGGTCGAAAGCCGGCGACCCTCACCCATTCGGCGGGGGGACAGGGCACCCCTGTGTTCCGCAGACCTAGGCCGTCTCTTTCGGATCTTGCCGGGCCCGCGACGCCCGGCACCGCGCCCGGCCGCGTTGTCGGGGCTCCCGAGTACGTCCAGTACGCAGGAGCCCCTCCGCCTTGCCGGGCACGGCACCGGACGCCGCGGACTCGGCCGACAAGATCCGAAAGAGACGGCCTAGGGGCAACGACCTAGCGCAGATCCCGGAGTCGTCGACCCGGCGCCTGCGGGGAATGGGCCCGCTCGAAGTAGAACTGAATGAGAAACGGCTGCTTGGGCGGTTAAAGAGGCAGCTCAGGAAGTGTCGGCCCCGTGCCCGCGGGAATGGATTGCGCATGGAGGTCGCATTCATGCGAGCTCCATGCGCAATCCGGCACCGACCTTGACTCCCACGTCATGTTCGGGCCCACTCGATACCCAACGCTGCGAGTGCGGCGTGCTGGGCGGGGTCGAGTCGGTCGCGGCGGGCTTTCTGGTTGCCGATCCAGATCCCGGTGCGGTGCTCGGTGCCGTCGGATAGCCGTTCGATGGGGGGCGGGGGGCGTACGCGGTGACCGTGCAGGCTCCCGGATCCGGTCCTTGAGCGCCAGGGCCGGGTTGCTCGTTCTCGTTTCCGGCGGGGCCGTCCAGGGCTGGAGCGGGGGAGGGTTACCCCCTATGGCGGCGGGGGAGTGATCTCCATCGGTTGATCAATCATGAAGCGAGGACGGAAGCCACGTGAGCAATCGGCAGACCGGCACGGTGAAGTGGTTCAACGACGAGAAGGGCTTCGGGTTCATCAGCCCGCAGGGCGGGGGCGACGACCTGTTCGTCCACTTCAAGGCGATCGAGAGTGACGGCTTCAAGAGCCTCAAGGAAGGCCAGAGCGTCAGCTTCGTGGCTGAGCAGGGCCAGAAGGGTATGCAGGCCGCGCAGGTCCGCCCCGAGTAGGCCGCGGCGTGGGGGCTGGGAATCGCTGGGGCGGTCGCCAGGACCCCGCCGCGACTGACCTTCCGCAGGTCGGGTCGGCTGTTCCAGAATTCTGGAACGGCGCCCGGCCCGGTTACCGCGCCCAGTCGACGCCGAGCTGGGCGAGCGCGGTCAGCTGCGCCTGGTCGAGCCGGTCGCGGCGTGCTTTCTGGTTCCCGAGCCAGATCCCGGTGCGGTGTTCGGTCCCGTCGGGCAGGACCTGGACGACGCCGCGCCCCGGCACGCGACCTTCCCGTGCGACGTACTGGGCGAGGGCCTCCAGGCCCTTCTGGAACGCCCCACCGTCCGTGCCCGGGGAGGCCACGGCCGTCTTCGCGGGGGCCTTACGCGCCCGTACGGCCAATGCTCCGGGAGCGGTACCTCCGTATTTAGGAAGAGGTAGGAACTCGGCCTGCCTGTTTTAGCGGAGCCCGGCTGCGGGGTCCTGGGTGATGGGCGTCGTGTGTTTTTCAGTGGGTGGCGTCAGTTGTCTGCACTGGGTGTTTGAGGCGTCTTCGCTGGTGGTTGGGGTGGGGGTTCGTGGGGGTGTCGTTTTCTTGGTGAGGGTTGCTGTCGTTTTCCAGTGAAGGTTGACTGTCGTCCGTGTAGTGCGTGATAGCTTCGTTCACTTCCAACCGTTCTCGTGTACAGAGCCAACACAGTCACAAATGAGCGAGTAGCCCGAGGCCCGCTGGGTCACCGCCGAGGGGTTCACCGGACTGCGCCCCACGTTCGCCGGCGACCGTCCCTTCTTCGACGATGTGCTGCCGACGCGGGGACATCAGGTTCCCGAGGGAGCCTGTTCAGAACTGACTCCCCACCGCGCCGGCCACTCCGCTCCGGCTACTTCGCGCTCAGTGAGCTTCTTCAGCTTTGCAGCTCCAGTGTGAGGACGGCCTTGGCGATTGACGTCATGCGGTTGGGGCTGCAGCGGGACCTACGGAAGATCCGCCAGGACTTCAGGCGGGCGACGCCGCGCTCGACGGGTGCGCGTGCCGCGGCCAGGGCACGGTTGCGGGTTTTGTCGGTGGGGGTCAGTTCCTGCAGGGGCTTGCGTTTGATGCCCGTGGTCAGCCACGGCCCGGCGCCCTGGTAGGCTGGATCGGCCACGATCGGAACGCCCTGGCGCTCGCAGATCCGGATGATCCGGTGGGTGCGGGCAGCGGTCAGGTCGTGGGTGCGGCCCGGCAAAGCGGGCGAGAGCCACAGCAGCCGACCGCCGGGATCGGTGACGGCCTGCACGTTCACGCCGTGGCGCCGGTGCTTGTGGGAGTAGTCGGCCCGGCCGTCGCCGACCCGGTCGCACTCGGCGAGAGTGCCGTCGGGCAGGACGAAGTCGGGTTCGTGGTCGCGCAGCGTCTTGAGCAGGCCCGGTGCACGGGCGGCGAGAAGGTCGACGACCGCGCTGGTGTAGGCATGGGCGGTGGACTCGCTGATCCCGAACCCGGCGGCGGTCTTCGCCGGAGTGGTGTGCTCTCCTAGGTACATCAGTGCCACCATCGCTCGCTGGGACGGACGGAGCTTGCAGCGCCGGTCGCGCTCACGGGTGACGATCAGCATGGTGACCCACTCCACGAGTGCATGCGGTAGGTCGAGTGCGGCAGGATGCATGACCAACGAGGCCCCCGAGCAACGTGATTGAGACGTCAGACATCTCGATCAACAGCCCGGGGGCCTCGCTCGTTGCGCTTCACGGACCGTCACCCGATCGGTGGTCACATCGAAGAAGCTCACTGATGAAGATGTTGGGTTCTGGCCCCGCCGCGTCAGTGGCGGGGCCAGACTCGTTGTTGTGGTTCAAGGGGAGTGGGTCGGGGAGACGGTCGGGCCTGATGTGTGGGCGACGTGCCGGGGGTTGATTCCGGCTGGGAGTGTGTTCGCGTTCCTGGCCGAGCACCGTGGCCGGCTGTTTCCCGCGGAGATGTTCGCGGACATGTATCCGTCGGCGAACGGGCGGCCGTCCATGCCGCCGCAGATCCTGGCCGCCGCGATCACGGTGCAGGCCCTGCACGGCCTGTCGGACTTCGAGACGGTCCAGGAATTACGCTGTGACCTGCGGTGGCAAGCCGCCTGCGGGCTCGGTCTGCGCGACATGGCGTTCGACCCGTCGCTGCTGGCGTACTTCCGCCGACGGCTGGCCCGCTCCACGCGCCCGAACCGGGTCTTCGAAGCGGTCCGCGAGGTCGTCAAGGCTACCGGTGTCCTGAAGGGCAAGCACAGGCGGGCACTGGACTCCACCGTTCTGGACGACGCGGTCGCGACCCAGGACACCGTCACTCAGGTCATCGCCGCGATCCGGGCGGTGATCCGGGAAGTCCCCGGCGCCGGCCAGGTCGCAGCCGTGCAGTGCACCGCCCACGACTACACCGACCCGGGCAAACCCCGCGCCGCGCTGGTGGACGCCCTCGTCACGGACGCACTGCGGCTGCTGGGGCACCTGCCCGAGCAGCAGCTCGGCGAGAAAGCAGCGAACGCGGTGGGCATCCTGGCCTTGGTCGCCGGGCAGGACGTCGAACCGGCCGAGGACTCCGACGGCCGCGACGGGCGCTGGCGCATCACCCAGGGCACCGCCCCGGGCCGCATGATCTCCACCGTCGATCCCGAGTCCCGCCACGTCCACAAGACCCGCTCCCACCAGCAGGACGGATACAAGGCCCACCTCGCCGTCGAGCCCGAGACGGGCCTGTTCACCGCTGTCGCCCTCACTCCCGGAGCCGGGCCGGAGCACCACGAAGCCGCCATCGGCCTGGACCTGCTCGCCGAGGAGGATGAGCCGGTTCACGCCTTCGGCGACACCGCCTACTCCACAGGCGACGCCCGCCAGGTTCGGGAGCAGGCCGGGCACCGGCTGTTCCTCAAACCCGCCCCGCTGCGGGCGGCCGTTCCCGGCGGTTTCACCCTCGACGACTTCGCCATCGACACCGCCGCAGCCACCGTGACCTGCCCCCAAGGGCACACCGTCCCGCTGTCGGACCCTGGCGGACAGAACCACCAGCGCAAAGCAGCCTTCAAGGACCTGTGCAGCGGATGCTCCCTGCGCGAGCGGTGCACCAAAGCCAAAGCAGGCCGGATCCTGACCATCCGCCCCCACCACGACCAGCAGGCGGCCGCCCGCCGGCAGGCCGCGACCGACCCTGACTGGCAAGCCGCCTACCGCCGCTGGCGACCACCCGTCGAACGCGCCGTTGCCTGGATCGTCCACCGGGGCAACCGCAGACTCCGATACATCGGCACCATCAAGAACGACGCATGGCTCCACACCCGAGCAGCCGCCCTCAACC
>NZ_JBSGZP010000053.1:0-18521 GCF_053611065.1 Streptomyces sp. NPDC054840 | reverse complement strand
GCCCCAGAGGCCGGTGGCGATACCGCGGCCGAGCGTGCGGTTCGCCCCGGCGGGGGCCGGTCCCGCACCGCCGCGGACGGGTCCGGGGGTGTCCGCCGGAGCGGTGGGGGCGGGGGCGTGCAGGGAGATGGCAGGGGCGCCGGCGGCCGGGTTCTCGCCCGGGCCGGCGCCTGTCACGCAGCCCGTGTCGTTCCTGCCGTTCACTGCGTCCATCCCCGGCACCGCGCCCCCCGCTGACCAGTCCTCTCGATGCCCGGCGCTCCTGTCCGTACCCGCCGCGCACGCGAACCGCACTGTAGTGGACAGGTTCGGTCGAATCCGGAAGCGGTCGGCCGTGGGGCCCCCAGGTGAGCGCAGATCGGCCAGAATCCGCATGGTTCCGGCCGTGACCCCGCAGTGGCACGCTCGGTCACGCCCCAGCGGTTCTCCGCGGCCGCCGGGCCCCGCAGCCCTGTGGAAGGGGACCCGGGGCCGGGCGGCCGGTGCCCCTTCCACAGGGGCTTCCATGGCGCTTCCTGGCGCTCAGTCCAGTACGGGGAGCAGCTCCGGCAGGTGCCCGTCCGAGGCGCGAGCCGCCTCCTGCCGCTCCTGCGGTACCTCCCCGTACAGCGTCGTACGGGCCTTCGCGGGCCGCCCGGCCGCCTCGGCCACGGCGATCAGGTCCTGTACCGACTTGTACGAGCCGTAACTCGACCCGGCCATCCGCGAGATGGTCTCCTCCATCAGCGTCCCGCCCAGGTCGTTCGCCCCGGACCGGAGCATCTCGGCCGCACCGTCCGCCCCCAGCTTCACCCAACTCGTCTGGATGTTGGGGATGTGCGGGTGCAGCAGGATCCGGGCCATCGCCGTCACCGCGCGGTTGTCGCGGACGGTGGGACCCGGCCGCGCGATGCCCGCCAGGTACACGGGCGCGTTGGTGTGGATGAAGGGGAGCGTCACGAACTCCGTGAAACCGCCGGTCTGCTGTTGGATGCGCGACAGCGTGCGGAAGTGACCGAGCCAGTGCCGCGGCTGGTCCACGTGCCCGTACATCATCGTGGACGAGGAGCGGATCCCGAGCTCGTGCGCGGTGGTGATGACGTCGATCCAGTCCGCCGTCGGCAGCTTGCCCTTGGTCAGCACCCAGCGGACCTCGTCGTCCAGGATCTCCGCCGCCGTACCCGGGATCGAATCCAGGCCGGCCTCCTTGGCCGCCGTCAGCCAGTCCCGTACGGACATCCCCGTGCGGGTCGCCCCGTTGACCACCTCCATCGGCGAGAAGGCGTGCACGTGCATGCCGGGGACCCGCTGCTTCACCGCGCGCGCGATGTCGAAGTACGCCGTCCCGGGCAGGTCCGGGTGGATGCCGCCCTGCATGCACACCTCGACCGCGCCCACGTCCCAGGCCTGGGCGGCCCGGTCGGCGACCTGGTCGAGGGAGAGGGTGTAGGCGTCGGCGTCCGTGCGGCGCTGCGCGAAGGCGCAGAAGCGGCAGCCGGTGTAGCAGACGTTCGTGAAGTTGATGTTCCGCGTGACGATGTAGGTGACCTCGTCGCCCACCACCGACCTGCGCAGGTCGTCGGCGATGCGGCACAGCGCGTCCAGGGCCGCACCGTCGGCGTGGAGCAGCGCCAAGGCCTGCGCGTCGGTCAGCCGGGTCGGATCGTCGGCGGCCTGCGCGAGGGCGCCCCGTACGTCGGTGTCGATGCGCTCGGCCACCATCCCGGGCGCGGCCGCCTCCCGCAGCGCCTCCCAGTCCCCGTACACGTCGTCGAAGTCGTCGCGGCGGTCCCCGGTGCGGCCCTCGGTGTCGATGGTGGCGTGCAGGTCGGTGCGTCCGTACGCCGTGAAGCCCTCGTCCGGCTCCTGCCACGGCCGGCCCTCGACCGTGGCGCCCTCGTCGGCCAGCCCGGTCCCGGCATCGGCCAGCGCCCGTACGTGCGGCAGCAGCCGGGGGTCCAGCCAGGGCTCGCCGCGCTGCAGGAACTCGGGGTAGATGGTGAGGCGTTCGCGCAGCTCGAAACCGGCGGTGGCGGTCCGCGCGGCCAGCTCCTCGATGTGCGGCCAGGGCCGCTCCGGGTTGACGTGGTCGGGGGTCAGCGGCGAGACCCCGCCCCAGTCGTCGATGCCCGCGCCGATGAGCAGCGCGTACTCGGCGTCCACCAGGTTCGGCGGGGCCTGGATCCGGGCGCTCGGGCCCAGGATGTGCCGGGCGACGGCGATGGCGGCGGCCAGCTCCTCCAGCTCCGCGTCCGGCATGCCGCGCATGACGGTGTCCGGCTTGGCGCGGAAGTTCTGGACGATGACCTCCTGGATCCCGTGGTAGCTGCGCTGGATCCGGCGGAGCTCGAAGAACGCCTCGGCCCGCTCCGCGTAGGACTCGCCGATACCGATCAGCACGCCGGTGGTGAAGGGGACGTTGGAGCGCCCCGCGTCCTCCAGCACCCGCAGCCGCACGGCCGGGTCCTTGTCGGGCGATCCGTGGTGGGGGCCGCCCGGCTCGGACCACAGGCGGGTGGCCGTCGTCTCCAGCATCATGCCCATGCTGGGCGCGACCGGCTTGAGCCGCTGGAGGTCGGACCAGGACATGACGCCGGGGTTGAGGTGCGGCAGCAGGCCGGTCTCCTCCAGGACCCGGATCGCCATGGCGCGGACGTAGGCCAGGGTGTCGTCGTAGCCGTGCGCGTCGAGCCACTCGCGGGCCTCGGGCCAGCGGTCCTCGGGGCGGTCGCCGAGGGTGAAGAGCGCCTCCTTGCAGCCCATGGCCGCGCCCTGGCGGGCGATGTCGAGGACCTCGTCGGGCGACAGGTACATTCCGTGCCCGCTCTTGCGGAGCTTTCCGGGGACGGTGACGAAGGTGCAGTAGTGGCACCTGTCGCGGCAGAGGCGGGTGAGGGGGATGAAGACCTTGCGGGAGTAGGTGATGACACCGGGGCGCCCGGCGGCGGCGAGCCCGGCGTCCCTCACCCGTGCGGCGGAGGCGGCGAGGTCCTTGAGGTCCTCGCCGCGCGCCTGGAGGAGTACGGCCGCCTCGGTCGCGTCGAGCGCGACGCCGTCGCGGGCCCGCCGGAGCGCGCGGCGCATCGCGTTTTCGGTCGGAGCGTCACTCGGAGTGGTCATGGGCCGAGCATACGATCCGCTGATCCGGGGGTGGAGCGGGTCACCGCATCAGCTCACCGGCGTTGACCAGCAGAGACTGGCCGGTTACCGCCCGGGCCCGGTCGGAGGCGAGGAAGGCGACGGAGTCGGCGACGTCCCCGTCGGTGGCCAGATCGGGCAGCGCCATCCGCTCGGTGAGGCGGGCGTGCACCTCGGCCTCGGGAACGCCTTCGGTGTGGGCGGTGAAGGTGACGAAGGCCTGCACCGGCGGGCCCCACATCCAGCCGGGCAGCACGGTGTTGACGCGGATCCGGTGCGGGCCGAGCTCGCGGGCCATGGAGTACATGGCGGAGGTCAGCGCCCCCTTGGATGCGGCGTAGGCGGCCTGCTGCACCTCGTTGGGCGCGGCGACGGCCGACTGGGTCCCGATGATCACCACGGACCCGCCGCGCTCCTTGAGACCGGGCAGACAGGCCCGGGTCATCTTCAGCGTCCCCAGCAGATTGACGTCGACGATCTGCTGCCAGGTGCCGAAGTCGGCCTCCTCCAGGCCCCCGAAGTACGAGTCCCAGGCGGCGACGTGCACGACGGCGTCGATCCGGCCGAAGCGCGCGAGCGCGAGCGCGGCGAGGGCCTCGCACTGCGCCTCGTCGGTGATGTCGGTCGGCAGGTACGCGGTGTGCACGCCCTCGGGGTCGATCTCGGCAGCGGATTTGGCCAGATTCGCCTCGGTCCGCGCCCCGAGCACGGCGTTCCCCCCGTCACGCACGACGGTGGCGGCCACCTGATGCCCGAGCCCGGCCCCGACGCCGGAGACGATGACGGTCTTCCCTTGCAGCAGCATGACGGACCTCCGGGCACGTTGATCTGACGGTGCGTCAGGCTAGGCGACCTCCGTCTTCGTGTGAAGGGGCTCTGCGGCGCCGGGAGGGCGGGAATGGCGCGACCCGGGGTTCACCCGCTATCGGCGAGCAGCGTCCGTACATGCGCGCTCCCGTTGAGGTAGAGGTAGTCGGCCAGTCGTTCTTGGCGGGTTTTTCAGCCCGGTGCACCGCAGCGACGGCATGCGCCATGGTGCGCCCCGAGGGAGCTGCTCGCAGGATCTGCAGAACCAGCTGCACCCCTGTCTCCTCGTCGACGGCGACTGCCGAGTTGGCGAGGTCGACGACCTGGGTGGGTAGGTCGAACCGTGGTGGATTCCCTTCGGTGGGGGACGTCAGGCCCTGGCTGACGACGTTATGGATGTCAGGGAGACAGGCACGCACGACTGCTTCGTCCAGGTAGTCCCCGAGCTTCTCCTCGAAGTACTCGCGGTCCGCGATGTGGATCAGGGAGCGGAACGTTGCTCTTCGGCGAGCTCACGGCTTTCCACCACGGCGGCGGAAAACTGCCCGTAGCTGCAGTCCACCGAGAACTTCCGGTCCATCATGAGGTCGTACCAGGGAACGGCGCGCGGGTTCGAAGCTGCTTGTCGAACCGCTTGGTACCTTCCGCCTCCCCTAGGCCGCAAGAGTCAAGCAGGCAAGGTACCGGTGCTATCGCCGGCCGACGCGTCATCGAGGAGCCGGATGAGGTCAGCAACACGCTCGCGATGCTCGGGGTGGTCGTAGCCGCCGTAGATGACGTCATCCACGTCGTCGGTCGGCTGCCACGAGAAGTCGATCCCGAGCAACTCCTCGAACCGCATCAGCATTGCCGCTCCGTCTTTGTTGGGCGAGGGCCTGCCGCCTCACGTGCGACGAGCCCAAAACGATCCAGTGCGGCACGTAGTCATGCGTCACTCGGTGCCACAGGAGCACTGCAGAGAGGTGCCAGCTGTGCTCTCGGCTGCCGAGGAGCTCGCGTGCTGACTGCCTTCTTCGTTGCCCTGAAGGTGAGGCCGAACAGTCGGCGCCGATGAGCGAGACGTTGCCGGACCGTGCCGTCAGCAGCCTGTGCAGCGAGTCGAGGAGATCCGTGACGGAGATCCAGATCATCATCCCTTGATCGGGCACATGCCCACCGAGTCGGCCTTTCCCAGCTGCCCCCGCCAGGACATGTCTCCAGGGTCGAACCCGCTGGGATCGCCCTGGTCGAGACGGAGGGAAGACCTCACGATCACGGCTCGCGGATCCCTGTCCTGCCGGTGGAAAACGATTCCCGGAGAAGAGGTCGTCTCGGCTCAACCGTGAGCGTGAGCGTGGGCGTCGGTGATGAGTGCCGATGCCGCGGCCGGGGGTCCGCTGTTCCCCGTCGGCTTGGTGTCCGGCTCCGACGCCGTCGAGTCCTGCGTGGAAGTGCGATCCGGGGCTTCTGGCGGTGATGGCAACGGGCCGTCGTCGCCATTGAGCAGTTCGCCCCAGCGATCGGCGTTCTCCCAGAACGGTGGGCCTACCCGGATCCTCAGTTGCCGATCGCGATCGACCAGATGCGCCACGATGCCCGTGACGAGCGCGCCGACCTCTGGAAGGGCGCCCTCCCTCACGGCTTCATCCGGGTTGTACGAAAGGAGATCGACGAAGGCCCGTACCTCGGGATCGCCATCAAGTTCAAGAAAGACGCCGTGTTGAAACTTAACCCTCACTCTTCCTGTGACGCATGTGCCAACGTGGTAGCGGACCTTGGTTTCTCTCCAGGGCGCCTTGCTCATCCTTCGTGGCTCACGCCGGGGGGAAAGAGGGAGACCCTTACCTGACGGCGGTGCACATTGATGTAGTCCACCTTGACTTCACATGTGTCACCGACCTCGAAGCCCGCCGGACCCTCAGTTTCGGGTTCGGTATGCGGCAGGAGGGCTTCGATTCCGGACGGGAGGCGGACGAAGGCTCCTATCGGGGTGAGCTTCGTGACTCTTCCCGGAGAGATCTTCCCTAGTTCGGTGCGGGCGAATGCAATAAGTGGATCGGGTTCGATGTCTTTCAGCGACAGGGAAATGGTGCCGCGGTCGGGGTCGGCGCTCAAGAATACAACGGTGACCGATTGGCCGATCCGCGCAACCTGCGAAGGATGATCCATCCTCATCCAGGACAGATTCGCAGATGTGACCGTTCCACTCACCCCTTCTCCCAGGTCGATGTCCAGGTGGCGGTCGCCCACCGCAGTAACGATTCCCCTGCAGACTTGTCCAGGCTGCAATGTGTGGTCCGTTTGCATCTCGAGGTGTCTTCCTTTATCCGGGTGAGGTGTCATGTTAATCAAGCCAGCGGTATCCTTCGTAGAAATTGATCCATCTCACGTAGTCGATGAATGAGTTGAAATGGGGGATGTCGCCCTGGTCGATGACCCATTGCCATTCGTCCGGCCTGTTGTCGTGGCTTATCCTGAGTGCGGGCCCGCCAGGTCGTCCCTCCGGTGGGAACGCTTCCAGGAACCCTGGCTTCATGACGAACTCGTGGTAGCCATCTTCGTACCTTCCCTGGACTGCGTACCGGCGCGCAACTTCTTCGCTTTCGCCTAGGTAAGCGGTCCCGGCGCCGCCTTTCGTCGTACTCGGGTGGAAAGCAGGGTTAAGGCCCTCAGCCTCATGTGCTCTCTGGCCCACGGGAGGAGACCGATACAGCTTGACAGGCTCCTCAGGGCAGCCTTCCGGCGCGAGTCCGTGAGGATCCGACCACGTGTGCGGGTTCGAGACGTACGTCGCCGGGTTCGGGGCCGGGGCGAGGCCCAGGGGGTCCGGGGTGAGGTAGCGGGCCGTTTCCGGGTCGTATGTGCGGAAGTAGTTGTGGTGGAGGCCCGACTCGCGGTCGAAGTACTGGCCCGGGAAGCGGAGCGGCGTGTAAGCCACGGCGTCGCGGGTCCACGTGGTCGAGCCCCAGAGGGTGGAGCGGGCGCGCCAGGCGATCTCGCCCGACTCGTCGATCAGTTCCCGCGGGGTGCCGATGAGGTCCGTGACGATGGCGAAGAAGCGGTCGTCCGTGGTGCCGAGGACGCTCTCCGCCTGGGTGAGCGGGTGCAGGCCGTGGTGGGTCCAGGTAAGGGTGACCGCGCCTTCCGTCTGCTCGCAGAGGGTGGTGCCGTCCCACGTGAAGAGGACCTCTCCCGCCACCTCGCCGGTGGGCGCGAGGCGCTGCTTGGCCGTGCGGCGGGAGAGGGCGTCGTAGCGGTAGCGCCAGCGCGTGCCGTCCGGGGTGGTGACCCCGCTCAGACGGTCCTCCGCGTCCCACTCGTAGTGCCAGGTGTCCGGCTTGCGCGAGAGGCGGGTCTTCTGGCGGAGGGTGACCCGGCCGAGGGCGTCGTGTTCGTAGCGGATCGAGCCGGCGCGGGTGATGCGGGTGCCGGTGTACGCGCGGTCGCCTTGGGCCTCCCCGCCCGGGTGGCGGCTGGGCCAAGAGGCGCTGGTCTGGTTGCCGGCGTCGTCGTAGGCGTAGCGCTCGGTCCAGTCCGGCGCGTCGACCGCCGTGACGCGGGCCGCCGGGTCCAGGGTGAAGGTGCGGGGACCGGCGAGCGCGTCGTCGATCGCCGTGAGGGCGCCGTCCGTGCGGTAGCTGTAGCCGCGGCGCTGGAGGGTGCGGCTGTCTTGGCCGACGAGGTGCTGGTCGGTGAGACGTCCGACCGGGTCGTACGCGTGGGCCAGGGTCAGGTCCGGGCCGATGGTGCGGGTCAGCTCCCGGCCTGCGGCGTCCCGCTCGAAGGTGATCGTGCGGCCCGATGCGCTGAGGGTGCTGCGGCGGCCGGCCGCGTCGTACGTCCACTCGGAGAAGGCTCCGCCGGGTGTGGTGCGGGCGGCCCGGCGGCCCGTGACGTCGTAGGTGCGGGTGAGGGTGCGTCCGTCGACCGTTTCTGAGACGACGCGGCCGTACAGGTCCCGCTGCAGGGTCAGCGTGGTGCCGTCCGGCGAGACCGCCCGGGCGAGTTCGTCGTGTTCGTCGTACTCGTACGACGTGATGCCGTCCGCCGTCTCCTTGCGCAGGAGCTGGGAGAGGGCGTCGTGCGCGTACGTGGTCGTGGCGCCGAGTGCGTTCGTACGGGAGACCAGGCGGCCCGCCGCGTCGTACCCATAGGTGAGCGTGCGGTCGTCGAAGTCCGTCTCGCAGGCCAGTCGCCCGGCGGGATCGTAGGCGTAGGTCCAGGTCAGGCCCTGGGGGTTGGTGACCGAGGTGAGGCGCAATTCGGTGTCGTGGGTGAAGGAATGGCGGACGCCGTCCGGGCCCGTGCGGGCCGTGAGGAGGTCGAAGTCCCCGTACTCGGAGAGCGTCACCCCGCCCAACGGGTCGGTGTGGGAGGTGCAGTTGCCCTCGCCGTCGTAGGTCCAGGACTCCGTGTTTCCGTCGGCGGTCTCCCGGCGGAGCAGGCGGCCCTCCACGCTCCAGGTGAGGCGGGTGGTGTGGCCGAGGGGGTCGGTGACGGCGACCGGGCGGCCGAAGGGGTCGCGCGCGTACGTGGTCGTCGCTCCCAGCGGGTCGGTGATCTCCAGGGGCAGGCCGGCCGGGTCGCAGCGGACCGTGGTGACCGCGCCCAGGACGTCCGTCACCGAGGCCAGATGGCCGCGGGCGTCGTACGTGAAGCGGTGCGTGGCGCCGTGCGGTGCGGTGGCGGAGGTGCGGTTGCCGCGCTCGTCGTATGTCACCCGCGTGACCCGGCCGTCGGGCTGGATCACCGTGACCGGCAGGCCCAGAGCGTCGTACTCGGCGCGGACCTCGCGGCCGTCGGGGCGGACCACCGTGGTGAGCCGGCCCTGCTCGTCGTAGACGTAGCGGGTCGTATGGCCCAGTGGGTCGGTGCGGGTCAGGAGGCGGTTGTACGCGTCGTGTGTGAACCGGGTGGTCGCGCCCGTCGGGTCGATCTCGGCGGTGATCCGGGCGCGGTCGTCGACCAGGTACCGGGTGACGTGGCCGTGGGAGTCGGTGTAGGTGGTGGAGCCGTCCTCATAGGTGAAGCGGACGTCGAGGTGGCCGTTGGTGCCGGACTGGGCGGTGCAGCGGTGCTGTTCGTCGTAGACGTAGTCGAAGTGGCGGTCGTTGGTGTCGGTCCAGGAGGTGATCCGGCCGAGCTCGTCGTAGCCGAACCGGAGGGGCCGGCCCGAGGAGTTGGTGACGTGGGTGAGGTGGCCGTCCGTGTACGCGTAGCGCAGCACCTCGGTGCCGTCGGCGAGGGCGAGGCCGGTTATTCGCCCTTCCGATGAGCTGAGGCGCAGCTCGTAGCCGCCACTGTGGGACAGGGCGGTCGGCGCGCCCGTCTCGTCGTACTCGAAGGTGATCCAGGCGCCGCCCCGGTCGTCGAGCTGGCTGAGGAGGCCCTCGTCCGTGAAGTGGCGGACGTGTCCGGACTCGGGGTCGGTGACCGTGTAGCCGCCGTCCGCGTCGAGGACGAGCGGCCAGCGCTGACCGTGGCCAGGGAGTACGGGGACTCCGGGCTCGGGAAGGGGGTAGGCGAGCAGGCTGCCGTCCTCGCGGACGAGGATCACGCCTTCCTCGTCGATCTCCAGGCGCTGGTCGACCGTGGAGGCCCAGGACGGCCCGAACCAGCGGCCCGCGCGGTACGAGGACTCGAAGGTGCGGGTGAACACGAGCGGCAGCGCGCCCGGGAGGACCAGGTCGGTCTGTGGCAGGACCATCCGGCCCGTCGCCACGTCGACCGGGTCACCCTTGCACTTCAGGTTCGCCTTGTGGCGGGCCGCTGCCGCGGCCTCGGCCTCGGTCCGTGTGGCCGCCCTTGCCGTTTCCCGGGTCGCCGTCTTCTCGGCGAACCGCATTCCGGCCCGGATGGTGGGCAAGCCCTTCGTGCCGATGAGGTCGGGGAGGAGGCGGCCCTTGAATTCGTCGGGGTCGGCCATGTAGCTGTCGATCATCGGGCCGGGGATGCGTTCGGGGTGGGACGCGGTGGAGACGAGACCGGCCAGCGTCATGTTGAGGTTCTGCTGGAAGTCGGCCGGTTGCGTCAGGTTGTACACGTCGAACGGGTTCAGGCCGCGGGCGAAGTTCAGCGTTCCCGCCGTCCCCTTGGCCACGCCACCCACGACATGACTGAGCTCGAACGCCTCCGAGCCCGCGTAGTCGACGATGTCGGCCAGCAGCCGCTCTGTCGCCGGGGGCTCGGCCGGCGCGTGCTCCATGGCCGCTTTGAGGGCGCGTTCGGCCGTCGTGGCCGCCTCGTCGCGCTGCCTGCGGGCTTCGTCCAGGATCTCCTTGGCCCGCTTGCGGGTCGCGTCTCCCGGGTCGGCGCCCTCGACCGGGACCGGGCCCGGATCGTGGCCGGCCTTCGCGGCGGCCTCGTAGGCGTCCTTGTTCTTGAGGTGGGCGTCGTGGGCGTCCTTCGACGCCTTCATCGCCGCCTTGTGCAGCTCGATGGCCTCCTGGGCCTGCTGTTGTGCCCACTCCACCGTTTCCGCGTACCGGCTGAGCGCACCGCTCGCCGCCTCGCACGCGTCGGAGGCGCGCAACCAGTCGGTGGGATGCATCGCGAACTTCGCTCGGAACGCATCGGCCGCCTGCCCCTTCCACCGGTCCGAGTCGAGGGCCTTCATGCCTTGGCCGACCCGGTCGAAGGCCGCCTGGAAGTCCGTGAAGTGCTTGGCCGACTCCCGGAGCGTCGACGACCTGCCGTGAATCAGCTCGTCGGCCTGCTCACTTTCACCGAGCTGCTGCTCCCGTACGGTGGCCCCCAGACGGGACGCGGCATTGTCACCGAAGTCCTCGACCTTGTCCGCCCAGCCGTGCGCGCCGGCACGGTCGAGGGCGCCACCGATCTCATCGGTGGCCCGGTCCACGCCGTGACCGATGACCTTCTTGGCCGAATCGACCTTCTCGTCGATCGTGTCGAGACCCTTGTCGACCAGTCCGCCCCAGTCCGTCATCCGCCCTCACCGCCCGGCTGTACCTCGGGTGCCGGGCCGACCATGCCATCGACCATCGCGTCCATCTCGTCCCGCAGCCCGACCGCGTCGGCCAGCTGGTTGGACAGCAGGATGTCGGAACTGTTCAGGTCCCGGACAGCACCCTTCCAAGCCTCGTTGCCGTTCTCCGTGGCCCGGCCGAAGGACTCGCGGCTGTAGTCGGCGTCCCGGACCTGTGTGATCGGATTGTCGGAGAAGACCTCGCCCCAGTCTTTCTCGATGACGTCCTTCTCCTCGGCATACGGGTTGCCCAGGGCCGCGTTCGCCACGACCTTGAAGCTCCCCTGGATGTACTGGTCCTGCTCGTACATCGCGCCCGCCGAGAGCCCTACCCTCATGGCGAATCCGTTCCCTTGCTGCACCAGCGAGCGGACGCCCCACCCCCAGCGCTCGCAGAACGTGCCCAGCGTGGACGTCAGACCCTCGTGCCCGGTCTCCACCCCCGAGAGCGCCAGGGCGGTGAAGCCGCCACCCATGCTCGCCGAGCCCACCGACCCGAGCTCCTTCAACTCCGCCAGACTGTCCGTGATCCCCTGCGCGATCTGAGCCAATGCCTGCTGCGAGACATCGAGCTCCGGCCCGTCCCCGCTCATGCGGCCCTCTCCCCGTCGAGCGCCGCGGCATCCGGCACGATTCCCCGCATCGGCGGGAACACCAGCCCGTCCGGCCCCGCTGCGTTCCAGGCGACCCCGCACGGAAAGTCCACCGCCCGCACCACGTCGTCGAGCAGGCGCGCACCGGCCACTCGCCGGTACGTCCACTCCCGGTCGCCCTCGCCGCGCGCCTCGGCGAAGCGAGCCAACGCCTCCTCGTCGGAGAACGCGCAGATCCAGTCCAGCCCACCGAGTTCGACCGTCCACAGGCCGTCCCGTACGTCCAGCGGCACCAGGACCACCCGGCTACGGAAGTCCGCCAGCCGCTCCAGCATCGCTTTGCGCGCTTCTACGGCCGGATCGGCCACCGTCGGCCGGTCGGCAGCCTGGGCGGCGGCGGCCCGCAGCCGACCCCACTCCTCGTCGAACCCCACCACAACTCCCCCCACCCCGAACCCCGTACGCTTGATCGAACTCACTTTTGCACGGCCCGATGGGCAGGCGAAATTTACTGTTCGGCAGCGCACACATCCCGCCAGGCGGATCGAATCTCCGGCCGGCGAGGGATTGCGTCAGCTGAGGGTGCTGTAGTCGGGAGGCGTGCTCCCTGCATATCGCCCACATGGCCGGGGCGAGCTGAAGCGGCTCGTTGCGAGAGCAATTTCCCATGCCGGTTCGTAGCGGCCCGGGCATGCTCCTGCAGACCTCGCGTCGCGTCGACGGTCGATCCGGATCGGGAGATGATCGGAGATGACCCCGCGGCACGAGGCGAGGACGTGAGGCATGGCATTCCCGGATTCTTCCGGCGCGCCCCGGCGTGCCCGGCTGTGGGCCCTGCTGGCGGTGGTCTGTGCGCTGCTCGCGGCGCTGACCCTGGTGGCCCAGGGCATTTTCGGAGGGCTGCTCGTCCTCACCGTCGGGGTGGCCGGGGCGGCGCTGACGGCCATGGGGACCTGGTGGGTGGTGTCCCACCGCGGGGCCGTCCGGCTGGTCGGCACCCTGCTGGTGATCGGCGCGCCCGTGGCCATCCTGCTCCTCTACGCCCAGGCCGATCTGTGGCCCACGGCCCTGCTCGCCATCGCCCTCTGGGCGGCCGCCGTGGGCTGTGCGCGGACCGCGCTGCGCGCCGCGCGCCGGCTCGAAGGGATGCGGGCCGTCGCGCGGGCCGCGCCCCTGAGACCCGTGTTGATCATGAACCCGAAGTCCGGCGGTGGGAAGGTCGGACGCTTCGGCCTGGTCGAGAAGGGCGAGGCGCTCGGCGCCCGGGTGGTGCTGCTGGACCCGGCGGTCATGACGGACGTCGCCGCCCTCGCCCGGCAGGCGGTGGCCGACGGAGCGGACCTGCTCGGGGTGGCGGGCGGCGACGGCACCCAGGCCCGGGTGGCCGAGGTGGCCGCCGAGTACGACCTGCCCTTCCTCGTGATCTCCGCGGGCACCCGGAACCATTTCGCCATGGACCTCGGGCTGGACCGTGAGGACCCGGCCCGGTGCCTGGACGCGCTGACCGACGGCGAGGAGCTCAGGGTCGACCTGGGGGTCGTGGGCGGCCACGCCTTCGTCAACACGGCCTCGTTCGGCGTCTACGCGGAGATCGTGCAGCGACCGGAGTACCGGGACGCCAAGGCGGACTCCGCCCTGGCCGCACTGCCCGACCTCCTCCTGGGATACGCCGGTACCACCCTCGACGCGGTGACCGACGAGAAACGGCTGGAGGCCCAGCAGGCGCTGCTGGTCAGCAACAACCCCTACACGTCCTCCGAACCCATGGGCGCCCGCAGGGCCCGGCTCGACCGCGGAGAGCTGGGCGTCCTCGGTATCCGGGTGAACAACGCGGCCCAGGCGGCAGACGTCGCGCTGCGCGGAGCCAGGGCGGCGGGCCTCCACGTACTCACCTCCCGCCGGGTCGTCATCGGATCGGCCGCGGAACGCATCGCCGTGGCGGTGGACGGCGAGGCGCTGACCATGCCCACGCCCGTGACCTGCTCCGTCCGCCCCGGCGCACTGCGCGTACTGGTGCCCAGGCTCCGGCCGGGGGCTCCGGCGGCCGCTCCGCCCATGCAGTGGAGCGAGGTCCTCGCCCTGGCCTTCGACCGGCCGGGGGCCGGCCAGGCCGGCTGAGGCCCGGAAAGCCGGCCCGAAATGCCCGACCCCCTGTGCGGCGTCACACTGAGCCTTACCCGGTGTGCGCAGCGGATTGGAGACATCCGTGAAGGACCTCAAGTTCGAGCAGAAGAGTTCCCTTTCCCGCCTTGAGGCCGCCGATCAGCTCTCGGCGCTCGCGGAGGCGCTGCGTCACGGCGGCAATGCCGAACTGGAACTCGGCCCGGGGAAGATGAGCCTGCGCGTCCCCGATGAGCTCCGCACCGAGATCGAGGTCGAGGTCGGCGACGGGGAGATCGAGATGGAGATCGAGCTCAAATGGCCCACCAGGCAGGCCGGGGACGCGTGACAGCGCCCCCGGACGGCCCGGAGACCGGCCCGGAGCGGGAGACCGGCGCGGAGACCGGCCCGGGGCTGGAGACCGGCCCCGAGACGGCCCCGGAGCGGGAGACCGGCCCCGAGACGGCCCCGGAGCGGGAGGCCGGGCGCGGCGATTACAGCGGCGCCGTCTACGGCTCCCTGCTCGCCGCCTCCGTGGTGGTCGGAGCCGGGACGCTCGGCAAGTTCCCGCGGCTGGAACTCGCCGCGCTGCTCCTGGGCACCGGGGTGGTGTTCTGGGCCGCGCACGTCTTCTCCCGGCTCTTCGGGGTGCGCATGGTGCACCACCTGAGCTGGCGCGTGGTGCGCAGCACGGCCAGGGAGGAGCGTCCGATCATCAAGGCGGCCGTTCCACCGGCCGTCGCCGCGGCCATCGCCCCGCTGTTCGGCCTGGGGCCCCAAGGCATCGTGTGGCTGGCGCTCCTGGTCGCTCTGGTCGGGCAGGTCGGCTGGGCCACCGTGGCCGCCGCCCGCGCCGGCGCCTCGCGTCGCATGATGATGCTGGCCGGCGCGATCAATCTCTTCCTCGGGGTGCTCATCGTGCTGCTCAAGGTCGCCCTACAGCACTGAAGTCACCGAAGTCACCGAAGCCGCCGCACGCGCTTGAATTTCCGCCGTCACCGCCGTCACCGCCGTCACCGGAGCTGCGGAAGCCGCGGAAGCTGTTCATCCCCGTACTCCGCCAGTGCCGCGCGCAGTCGGCCGACGCCCTCGGTGATCTCGGACGGCGTGTGCGTCGTGAAGGACAGGCGCAGGGTGCGGGGGTCCGGGGCGGTGGCGTAGAAGGGGGCGCCCGGGACGAAGGCGACGCCGTGCGTGACGGCCGTCTTGAGCAGGGCCGTCGCGTCGTGGTCCGCCGGCAGGCGGGCCCAGAGGAACATGCCGCCCGCGGGCAGGTTCCACTCGCAGTCGGGCGGCAGGCATCGGCCCAGGGCGCTGTGCAGGGCGTCGCGGCGCTCGCGGTAGGCCGTACGAACCCTGGCTATGTGCGCGTCGAGGTCCACCGCCGCGAGGTAGTGCGCCGCGGCCAGCTGGTCCACCGTGGAGGTGTGGAGGTCCGCCGCCTGCTTCGCGACCACCGCGGCCCGCCGCAGCGCCGCCGGGGCCCGGAGCCAGCCGAGGCGCAGCCCGGGTGCCATGACCTTCGAGAAGCTGCCGAGCAGGGCCGTACGGTCCTCCGCCCCCGGGTGCGCGGCGAGCCACGGGACGTCGGAGCCCTCGTAGCGGAGCTCCCCGTACGGGTCGTCCTCCACCAGCCACAGCCCGAGCCGCGCCGCGGTCTGCGCGACCGCCGCCCGGCGGGCGGCCGGGAGGGTGCGTCCCGTCGGGTTCTGGAAGGTGGGGACGGTGTACAGCAGCTTCGGCCGTTCGCGCGCGACGACGTCCGCCAGCGCGTCCGGGAGGATGCCCTCCGCGTCGCAGGGCACGGCCACCACCCGAGCCCCCGCCAGGCCGAAGCACTGGAGGGCCGCGAGGTAGGTGGGGTTCTCGACCAATACCACGTCGCCGGGTTCGACGAGGGTGGCGGTGATGAGGGTCAGGGCCTGCTGGGAGCCCGAGGTGATGAGTACGTCGTCCGGGCCGGTCGGCAGCCCGCGCGCGGTCGCCCGGGCGGCGACGGCCTCGCGGAGCTCCGGTGCGCCCTCGGTGGTCGAGTACTGGAGCGCGCGCCCCGCGGACACCGCGAAGGCGGCGTCGTACGCGGCCCGCAGGCCCTCGGTGTCGAAGAGTTCGGGCGCGGGGAGGCCGCCGGCGAGGGAGATGATCCCGGGGCGTTCGGTGAGCGCGAGGATCTCGCGTACGGGGGACCCCTCCACGGAGGCGGCGCGGGCGGCGAACGCGGGCGGCGGCGCTGTGGCGGTGGCGGTCGCGGCGGTCGCGGTCGCGGCGGCGGCAGGCGCGTAGGCAGGCACGGCGGCAGGCGCATGGGCAGGCATGGTGGCAGGCGCGTCGGCAGGCACGGGCAGCTCCTTCAGGAGGCGGGTGCGCGCATCGTAGCGAGGGAAAGTTGTAGATGGCACGTATGTATCAGGGGGTGGACCGGCCGGCAGGGACCGCCGCCCCCTCCCCATCTGATGCCGCATCAGCTAGACCGTTCCCATGACGACAGGAGAGCAGGAACCGCAGCAGGACACCCGCGTCGAGGACTACGCCGAGCTCGCGGCCGTCGGCCCCTACGGCGTCCGCCCCGGCCATGCGCTGATCACCATGGTGGAACCGCACCCGGGCCACGAGCACGCCTACAACCGCTGGTACGAGGACGACCACTACTACGCCGGCGCGATGGCCATGCCCTGGATGTACGCCGGCCGCCGCTGGGTGGCCACCCGCGAGCTGCAGGAGCTGCGCTACCCGGAGAAGTCGGCCGTCGCCCAGCCCGTCACCGCGGGCTGCTACATATCGACGTACTGGGTCACCCAGGGCCGCTACGACGAGCACATGAAGTGGACCGTCGGCATCAACAAGCGCCTGAACCGCGACGGGCGGGTCTACCAGGACCGCACCCACGTGTTCACGTCCTTCCAGGACCACGCGGCCACCGTCTACCGTGACGGCGCCGCCGGCCCGCGGGACTTCCACGCCCTGGACCACCCGTACGAGGGTCTCGTCGTCCAGGTCGTCGACGCCGACGGGCCCGAGCAGCGGGCCCAGTTGCTGGAGTGGCTGCGCTCGCGCGCTCTGCCGAAACGGCTGCACGGCGGTCCGGCCGCGATGGTGACGGTCTTCCGTCCCACTCCGCTGCCGGGCGACCGGATGACGTATGTCAAGCAGGTGGAGGGGGTCGACACCCGCCTCACACTGCTGTGGTTCCTCCAGGAGGACCCCCGGACCTGCTGGGACCGCTTCCAGGGGCTGGACGCGGAGGTCGCCGAGGCGGGGCTGGGGCGGGTGGAGCTGGTGGCGCCGTTCATCCCGACGGTGCCGGGTACCGACCGTTACGTCGATCAGCTGCGCTGAGGGAGCCGTCGGCTGCCCGGGCATGGCCGAGCCCCCTCGGCCAAGACGGCGGGTCGGTCGAGAGGGCTCCAGTCAGTGACGCAGGTGGTGCGGGTGACGCAGATGGTGCAGGTACCGCAGCTTGGTGCTGGTGCTGCGGGTGGTTCGACAGCCGGGTCCGCTGGTGCCGGACGCGGGAGCGAACGGTAGGGACGGCGAGGATGGTTGGGGCGCGCCGTGATGTTCAGGCGAGGCGTCCCAGCCGGCCCTCGGTGACGTCGGCGACGAACGAGGTCCAGGACTCGGGCGCGAAGGTGAGGGACGGTCCGTCCTGCGCCTTCGAGTCGCGGACGGCGATGGCCTCCATGACAGGGGACTTGACCTCGACGCAGGCGCCGTTGGCGGAGTAGGAGGACTTGATCCAGTTGGCCGTGGCGCCCTGACGAATAGCCATGTTTCTCTCCGGTGAGCGAGTAGTTCCGGTAGTTCCGGTGTCCTGTCGGCCACTATTCCGGCTGACCTGATCGACGCTACCGGCAGCTCCTGACGGGTGAAGGGACCGTTCACCCGACCGGGTGGCATATTCCATTCAAGCCTCTGTGGCTGGGGAGTGACGGTGTACCGTACCGACCCGCTTGCCACCCGCACGGTGGATCTCGGTCGTATCCCGCCCCTATGCGCCCTTGTCGGCATATTGATTGATGATCCCCGAGATGAAGTCGCGGGTCTGGTCGACATTGAGCGCCTGCGCGCGCAGGTGCTCGTACATCACGCTGTACTTCTGTACGTCGTTGGCCTTCTCCAGGTACAGGTCGCTCGTCACGCCCTCGATGTAGACGACGGTCGAGTCGGACGCGTCCGGGAACTCCAGGATCGCGTACTGGCCGTTCACGCCGGGGTGCGCGCCCAGCTCGAAGGGCATCACCTGCACCGTGACGTGCGGCTGCTCCGACTGCTCTATCAAATATTCGAGCTGCCGGATCATCAACTGGGCGTCGCCCACGCGCCGGCGCAGCGCGGCCTCGTCGATCACCGCCCACAGGCGCAGCGGGCCGAGGTCCGGGTTGTTGTTCTCCGTCTCGGAGAGCCGCTTCTGGCGGTGCATACGGACCTGGACGCGCTTGTCGACGTCGGCCGGGGCGGTCTCCGGCCATGCGCCGCGGACGAGGGACTGGGCGTACTCCGTCGTCTGGAGCAGCCCCGGGATCACCAGGGGCTCGTACGTGCGCAGGCTGGCGGCGTCCGTCTCCAGGCCGATGTAGACGCTGTACGGGATGTCGCCGAAGGCGTGCCACCAGCCCTGCTGGCGGGAGTCCTTGGCCATCTGCATCAGCGAGTCGATGAGGCGACGGTCCTCGACCTCGTAGACGTCGCACAGGTCGCGGACATCGCGCTGGCTGATGGAGCGGCGGCCGTTCTCCAGTCGGCTGATCTTCGACTGGGAGACGAGGAGGCGCTCGGCGACCTGTTCGGCCGTCATGCCCTTGTCCTCGCGGAGCTTGCGCAACTCCATGCCCAGTCGGCGGCGTCGGACGGTGGGATTGACATTGGACGCCACGTGAACGGCACCTCCGCCTTCTTCTGTCGTTGCAGCTGTCTCTCTGCGTGTCTGATGTCGAGCACAC
>NZ_JBSGZP010000052.1:0-18622 GCF_053611065.1 Streptomyces sp. NPDC054840 | reverse complement strand
ACCCAGAGTCCCGGGGCCGCCCCTTTTCGTCTTCGTGGGCCTCGAAGCGGGCTCGCGCGGCCGTCCTGGCGGGGGAAGCGGACGGCGGGCCGGACCGGCGCTCCTTCGCCGAGAAGGCCCTGGTGACGTGGGTCGCAAACGGTCCCGGCTGCGGTGACAAGCCACACAGGACAAAACGGACGTACTAGGTATATTCGTAGATCAAATGGACCCTGCGGCCGGACCTCAACCCCGGGAAATCGCAGTCAACAGGCCGGAACGCCCGCACTTCGCTACGAGTTCGGGTAGTAATCGGGAGGTTTGGGGAAGTACGGGGGCTCGGGTTACCAAAGATGAGCCAGCCCGGCACCAGCTCGATCGTGCCGGGTCACTTCATGCCTCTTACAGGTGTGAACCCCCCTTGTCCCCGGCCCCGGAGGTCTGCACATGTTCGCGAAGCGCGTCTACACCCGTCGTACCCGTATCACCGCCGGCGCCACCGCTCTCGGTGCGGTGCTGGCCCTCGGGGCGGGCACGACCGCCGCGTTCGCAGACGCCCCGCAGACCGCCGTCACCGTCAAGGCCGCCGGCGCAGCCGGTGCCGCGGGCTCCTCGAAGACCGGTCTCTGGGACAAGCCGCTGGAGAAGTACACGCTGTCCGCCACCTTCGGCAAGGGCGGCACCATGTGGTCCCACAAGCACTCCGGCCAGGACTTCGCCGTCCCGGTCGGCACCCCGGTCAAGGCCGCGGCCGCCGGCGTCGTCGTCAAGGCGGGCCCGAACGGCGGCGGCGACGGCCCCGCCTACGGCAACGCCATCGTGATCAAGCACGCGAACAAGACGTACTCCCAGTACGCGCACCTCTCGAAGATCCAGATCAAGGTCGGCCAGAAGGTCAAGGCCTCGCAGCGGATCGCCCTGTCGGGCAACACCGGCAACTCCAGCGGCCCGCACCTGCACTTCGAGATCCGCACCACCCCGAACTACGGCTCGGCCGTCAACCCGGTGGCCTTCCTGCGCACCAACGGCGTCCGCGTCTGACCCGTCCCGACCGCAGGACGCGCCGCACCCGCGGCGCCCGTCGTACCGGCCGACCCGCCCTGCTCACCGATCAGGTGAGCAGCCAGGCATGGGTCGGCTTCGGCGATGGATCGAGCTTCCCTTCCTTGTACGCGGCGGCCTGCTCCGCCGTGAAGGCCATGTCGTAGGTCTTGATGTTGTGCAGGGCGCCCTGCCACGGACCGGTCCAGATGTTGTGGTGCTTGGACCGGCCGAGCTGCAGCGGACCGGGGGCCTGCCAGATGGGCGGCACCGGGGTCTCGCCGGCCTTCTTGCCGTCCACGTAGAGCGCGATGGCCTTCTTCTCGGCGTCGTAGGTGGCCATCAGCAGCGTGGGCGTCTTCACCATGCTGAGCCCCTCGGCGGTGACCGTCCGCGTGGTGGCCGCGGCGCCCTTGTCGCCCGTCTGCACGCGGAAGATCCAGGCCTGCTTGCCGTTCACCTCGTTCACGCCGAGCTCGAAGGAGAACGACTCCCCGTCGCCCTGGCTCATGATGATCCGCGAGCCCTTGACGGCGGAGTTGTAGGCGCGGGCCGTGACGG
Source organism: Streptomyces sp. NPDC054840 (assembly GCF_053611065.1). NCBI lineage: Bacteria > Bacillati > Actinomycetota > Actinomycetes > Kitasatosporales > Streptomycetaceae > Streptomyces > Streptomyces sp. NPDC054840. The sequence goes on along the minus strand of NZ_JBSGZP010000052.1, from coordinate 17,041 downwards.
TGAAGCTCTTGGTCACGTCCACGACCGGCTCGGCGGACTGCCCCCACGAGTTCCCGCTGCCCTTGCCGATGACCTGGAAGCGCTTGCCCAGCGGGCCGACCTTGAGGTCGGGGCCCAGCCGGATGCCCATCTTGCCGTAGCTGTCGCGCAGCAGGGTGTCGTCGCCCTCGACGGTCGCGGTGTAGGCGGCAGGCCCCTTCGCGTCCTCCGGCTCGGGCGAGGCGGAGACCGAGTTCGAAGGCTGGGCGTCCTGCCCGTCCTCGTTGCCGCCCAGAAGGAAGAACGTTCCGCCGCCGGCCAGGAGCGCGAGCACGGTCACCCCGCCGCCCAGCATCCACAGCCGCTTCTTGCGCCGCTCGGCCGCGGAGCGGTCGGCCATGGCCTCCCAGTCCGGCTGCTGCGAGGCGCCGGGGAGGTCCGGACCGGCCAGCCGCGTGAAACCCTGCTGGGCCGGAGGCCACTCACCGCCCCCCGCGTCCTGCTGGTACGGGTTCGGCTGCTGCCCCGTCTGCGGGTAGCCGTAGCCGCCGGAGGGGGTCGGGTAGCCGTAGCCGTCCTGCGCGTGCGGTCCCGGCGGGAACCCGTATCCGCCGCTCCCGGGGGAGGGCTCGGGCTGCGGGTGGCTCAGGGGATTCGTACCGTCGGTCATGCCACGGATGCTAAGTCACGGACCCGCGGGCGGATACGGCCCGGTACCCGTCCCGCCCCACCCGCCCCGGTTCAGCCCTGCGGCAGCTGGAGGATCGGGAAGCTGCCCGTCGCCGTCGGCGCGTGCTCCGGCAGCCACAGGACAGCCACCGCACCCGCCGCCGAGCCCTCGCGCTCCGAGCCGCCCCGAGCGGCCACGTTACGGAAGGTCAGCCGGGCGCCCAGCACCCGCGCCTGGCCCTCGGCGATGGTCAGCCCCAGCCCGTGCCCCACACCCGCGCGGTCCGTCGAGCCGGTGCGGAAGCGACTCGGCCCCTCCCGCAGCAGTGCCTCCGGGAAGCCCGGCCCGTGGTCCCGGACCCGTACGACCCGTCCCTCGACGTCGACCTGGATCGGCGGCCGCCCGTACCGCGCGGCATTGGCCAGCAGGTTCCCCAGGATCCGCTCCAGGCGGCGCGGGTCGGTGCTGACGATCTCGTCCGCGACGACCCGTACGGTCGCCTCCGGCATCAGCGACGTCACCCGCCGGCTCACGAACTCGCCCAGCGCCACGTCCTGCAGCTCCGCCCGCTCCGAAGCGCTGTCCAGCCGGGCCACCTCCAGCACGTCCTCGACCAAGGCGCGCAGGGCCTGGGCCCGGTCCCGCACCAGCTCCGTCGGCCGCCCCGGAGGCAGCAGTTCCGCCGCCGTGAGCAGGCCTGTCACCGGAGTCCGCAGCTCGTGCGCGATGTCCGCGGTCACCCGCCGCTCGGCCTCCAGCCGTTGCTGGAGGGCGTCCGCCATGGCGTCCACGGCCCGCGCGAGGTCGTCCGTCTCGTCCCGCACGACACCGCCGACCGCATCCCGTACGCGTACGTCGGGATCACCGTGCGCCACCCGCTGCGAGGCGGCCGCGGCCTTGCGCAGCCGGCGCGAGATCTGCCCGCCGATGAGCACGCCGAGCGCCGAGCCGCCGATCACGGCGGACAGCCCGCCGATGACGAGTGCCCGGTCCAGGTCGGGGAGCAGGTTGGCACTCTCCCGGAAGGGCGTGTGCAGCGACAGCACCAGCCCGTTCCCGAGCGGCACGGCGGCCCACACCTCGGGCAAGCCCCCGTGCGGCCGCTCCTGGATGTAGGTCCCGCGGCGGCCCGACTGCACCTTGTGCCGCAGTTCGGCGGGCAGTTCGGGATCGTTGAGCTTGGCGCCCATGGGCGGCTTGCGCCCGGCATCGGCGTTACGGGAGATGAACTGCACGCGCTCCAGCTGCACCTCGCGGGCGCTCTCCAGCATCGACACGCGGGCAGCACTGTGCACCACCAGGCTCAGCGCGATCGTGACGAGGACGCCCACGGAGGCGATGGCGACTGTGATCTTCCAGCGGATCCCCGTGCGGAGGGTGAACCGTCTCATGCCCGTCTTCTTGCGTGAAAAGCCCCGGCCCCGGCCGGGGAAGGAGAGGTGTTCTCGGCGCGAGGCCGTGGAGCGGCAGCGTATCGCTGAGTGATGCGCCGGCCTGCGCTTGTGTTCGGATTTTGACAAGCACCGTCGACCGGGGGCGTCCCCGGTCCAGGCCGTGCCCGGTCTGCGGGGCCGCCCATGACCGGCACGAGAACGCAGCGGCCGATCTTCCGGCCGCCGGGCCGGCGGTCGCTGACCGTGGCGCGGGTCGCAGACCTCAACGGGAGTCCTCCTCTCGGTCGGGGCGGTCCGTGCTGAAGCGGTGGATCCCCTCCGCGAGGTGGGAAGCCCCCCAGCCAGGGCAGGTCAAGCCTTGAGTTTGTATCCGAAGCCCCGGACCGTTTCGATCCGGTCCTGACCGATCTTGGTGCGCAGCCGCTGGACGTGGACGTCCACGACGCGGGTGTCGCCGCCCCAGTCGTAGTCCCAGACACGCTCCAGCAGCCGGTCGCGCGACAGCACGGTGCCGGGCGCGGAGGAGAACTCCAGCAGCAGCCGCATCTCGGTCGGGGTCAGGGCCACGGCGGCGCCCGCCCGGCGGACCTCCATGCCCTCGGTGTCCACCTCCAGGTCGCCGAAGGAGAGCACCCCGCGCTCGGGGTCCGAGCCGTTGCCGGCCCCGTTGGCTCCGCCGTTCTGCGGGCCGCCGGAGTGATCGAAGCGGCGCAGCACCGCGCGGATCCGGGCCACGAGCACGGAGCCGTCGAAGGGCTTGGTGACGTAGTCGTCGGCGCCCGCCTCCAGGCCCAGCACCACGTCGATGCTGTCGGCGCGCGCGGAGAGCATGATCACCGGGACGGTGGACTCGTCGCGGATGCGGCGGCACAGGCTCACGCCGTCCATCCCGGGGACCATCACGTCCAGCAGGGCGATGTCGGGCCGGTCCGCGCGGAAGGACTCCAGTCCCGACAGGCCGTCGGGCATGGCCGTGACCACGAACCCGTCGCGTTCCAGCGCCAGGGTCGTGGCCTCACGGATGACGTCGTCGTCCTCCACGAACAGGACATGGGTCTCGGCCATGCGGGAGCCTCGCCTCGGTTCTTCTGTGCTCAGTTCTTCTGACTCGTGACCGGGGCGGGCGGGGCGCCGCCGTCGACCACATTGCTGTACTCCGAGTGAACTCGGTCCTGCTCGGTGAACTTCTCCCCGTTCCAGCGGTACGTGATCACGTCCTCGCCCGACGGATAGGCGAGCGCGTCGCTCTTTCCGTAGACCTGCTTCGTGACCACCAGGTCGCCCCGGTCGATCTCCGCGTAGACGGGTGGCTGTTCGTCCGAGAAGACATTCTCGTACGTGACTCCGTCCGCCCGGTACACGTACGTTCCGCGGCCCAGGGCGTCGGCGCAGGACAGGACGTTCACCACGATGTCCACGACGGGGCTGCCGGTGACCTTCCCGTAACTCACGTCCACCGGGTAATCCTTGCCCGAGCAGGGCTTGAGGTCCCGTTTGACCTCGTTGCTGACCTTGGGGTCCTTCATCAGCAGCCCGACGGGGTCGACCTTCTTCAGCGGCCGGCCGGACGACGCCGAGACGGGGTCGTCGGGGGCGGGCCCCGAGGACGCCGCCCTGGACACGGCCTCGGTGCGGGCCGGGCCGCCGTCGCGCAGGCCGGTGCCGCCCGTGGCGCACCCGACCGCGAACACGGCTGTGCCGACGAGGACGACCGTCCCCGCCGACATCAGCACCAGAGAACCTCCGGAGAAACCTTGGCCGTTCAGGCCGCGCACCGCTCACGCCCCTCGTACCGCATGGTGTGGTCACCGCGCTCCAGCGCACGCATGTCCAGATCCCGGCTCTCCAGCTCCTGCCGGAGGCGGGCCAGGGCGCGGTGCAGAGTGCTCTTCACGGTTCCCGCCGACATTCCGAGCGCCGCTGCCGTCTCGTCGGTGCTCATCTGCTCCCAGTGTCGCAGCACGACCACGCTGCGCTGCTTGGGCGCGAGAACCTTGAGGATGTCCATGAGGAGGGCGCGGTCGGCGCGCTGGTCGGAGCCGTCCTCGACGGAGGCGTCGGGGAGCTGCTCGGTGGGGACCTCTTCGAGCTTGCGGGCGCGCCACCACTCGGTGCGGGTGTTGATCATGACCCGGCGCAGGTAGGCGTCGGCCAGGGACTTGTCGGCGATGCCGTCCCAGCGGCCGTAGGTGCGGACGAGCGCGGTCTGCAGGAGGTCCTGGGCGTCGGTCGGATCCGGGACCAGGCGTCGCGCACTGCGCAGCAGCGCGTCCTGCCGGGTGCGTACGTACTCTTCGAATCCGAGTACCTCACCGTGCGCCATCTCAGACCGCCTCCACCCGTCAAACCGTTCATCCCCGTGCCCTACGGATCCGAAGGTACGGAGGGGTTGTCACGGGCCTGTGCGAGCCAGCCTTCGGTGGGCGCACGGACACCCATAGGTTGTGTAACAACCCCTGTGAGCTGCGGTTTCCCGGCAGGAAGCGGAATGACGGAGTCAGCTTCGGTCAGGCCCGCGGGACGGCCGGGGGGACGCTCGGGGGGAGGGCCTGCGGGAGCCGGTAGAAGCCTCCGTCCATGGGCTCCACCAGCCCGTCGGAGACCAGCCCGTCCAGCGCCCGGGCCCGCCGCACGGGCTCGTCCCAGACCATGTCGAGCACGGCCTGCGGAACCGCGCCCACCGCCTCCCGGAGCACGGCGAGGAGCTTGCCCCGCACCTGCCGGTCGGTCCCGGCGTACGTCTGCCCGCGCCGCGGGGGCCCCTCGTGCGCGGGCTTCCCGGCGAGCCGCCACGCGCACAGCCCGGCCACCGGGCAGCGCGCGCAGTCGGGGTTCTTGGCGGTGCACACCAGCGCGCCGAGTTCCATCGAGGCCGCCGCCCAGCGGGCCGCCGTGCCCTCGTCCTCGGGCAGCAGGGCCCGGGCGAGGCGCCGTTCGGCGGCGGTCGTCGCGTTCGGCGGGTACTCGACCCCGGTCGCGGTGCGCGCGAAGACCCGGCGGACGTTCGTGTCGAGGACGGCGTGCCGCTGCCCGTACGCGAAGGAGGCCACGGCCGCCGCCGTGTACTCACCGATCCCGGGCAGCGCCAGCAGCTGCGCGTGCTCCTGCGGTACGTCGCCCCCGTGCCGGTCCGTTATGGCGACGGCCGCGCCGTGCAGCCGCAGCGCGCGGCGCGGGTAGCCGAGCCGGCCCCAGGCCCGTACGGCCTCGCCGGGGGCCTCGGCGGCCAGGTCCGCGGGGCGGGGCCACCGGGCGAGCCACTGCTCGTAGACCGGCAGGACCCGGCTGACGGGCGTCTGCTGGAGCATGAACTCGCTGACCATGACCCCCCAGGGGCCGGCCTCGGGGCGGCGCCAGGGCAGGTCGCGGGCATGCTCGTCGAACCACGCGATGACGGGGGAGTGCAGTGCGTGGGAGGAGTCGGGGGATACGGCCGTGGAGGAAGCGGGAGATGCAGTCATGGCAGACGGCATCCTGGCACGTTTCACCTCCCTCGGCGCGCGAGACCCGGACCGGTGCACCGGACGACGGCCGGCGCCACAGGAGGGGCGGCGCCCGGGCCGCGCGAGCGCTGGGCGAAAGCGGTGAGGGCGCGGCGGAGGCCGGGCCGTCCGTGCTCACCGAACGTAGGCACAGCGGGTCGATCTCCGCATTCACCCTTTGGCCGGATCCCGGGCCCTCGATTGCGCCCGCAGGATGATCATCGGCAAATCAAAACCTTCGCGCGGCATGTGGGGCACTGATCGGGCCGCGAACTCTCGTAAAGTTCCGTCCGTGGGATCTCTGCGCAATCCGGTCGGGCCGCTCCCCTCCTCCATCTACTGGCGACGGAGGGCTGTGCTGGCTTCCGTTGTCGCGCTCCTCGCGCTCCTCGCCGTATGGACCGTCAGTTCCGGTGGGGGGAGGACGAGTACGAACGGAAAGGGCCAGCACGGCCCCGACCCTGTCACCTCGATCACCCCTGGCCCGTCCGGCACCGGCCCCGCGATCAGCGCGGCCCCCGGCGGGCGTCCCGAGTCGGGCAGCGGCGGGAGCACCGGCTCCGAGGGCGGCTCCACGGGCGGCGGGGGCAAGAACGGCGAACCGGGCGGCGGCGCGGGCGCGAACGGCGGCTCGGTTTCCGGCGCCGGCGGCGCCGCGGGCGGCGCGGCTCCGGTCCCGGCGGACTCCGCGCTCCCCACGTGCGCGCCGGGCTCGCTGCAGTGGGAGGTCAAGAGCGTGAAGAACGAGTACGAGGCGAACGAGAAGCCGCGCCTCGAACTGGTCGCCCGGAACACCTCCGGAACCACCTGCAAGATCGACCTCGGCCCGAAGCAGGCCGTCCTGACCATCCTTCAGGCGAGCAGCAGCAAGGCCGTCTGGTCCTCGGCGGACTGCCCGCCGGGCGCGGGCAACGCCTTCTTCCGCCTTCCGGCGCAGGGCGAGACGAAGCAGTCGCTGGAATGGGACCGCAGGTTCAGCGCTGCCGACCAGTGCCAGACGCCTCCGGCGGGGTCCGCGGCTCCCGACACCTACGTGGTCGAGGTCAAGGCCCCGGGCATGGCGGTGGCCCGTACCTCGTTCGTCCTCAGGCAGGGCTGACGAGCCGGCCCGGCCGGCGTGCGAGGCAGAGGATCCGGAGCGGAGCCCCGGCAGCGGACAGCCCTTAGACGTACCGCTCCAGGATGGACGACTCGGCCAGGCGGGACAGGCCCTCGCGGACGCTCCGGGCGCGGGCCTCGCCCACCCCGTCCACGGCCTGGAGGTCGTCCACGGAAGCCGCCAGCAGCTTCTGCAGCCCGCCGAAGTGCTCCACGAGCCGCTCGATGATCGCGCCCGGCAGCCGCGGAATCTTCGCCAGCAGCCGGTACCCGCGCGGCGACACCGCCGAGTCCAGCGTCTCCGGCGAGCCGGTGTACCCCAGCGCGCGCGCCACGATGGCCAGCTCCAGCAGCTCCGGATGCGTCAGCGCGTCCAGCTCCGCCAGCGCCTCGTCCACCGTGCGGGAACGCTTCGCCGTCGGCTCCGGCACGTAGTCCCGGATGACCAGCTCCCGCTCCTGCTCGATCCCGACCGTCAGCTCGTCCAGCTGCAGCGACAGCAGTCGCCCGTCCGTGCCCAGTTCGACCACGTACTCGGCGATCTCGGTCGCGATCCGGCGGACCATTTCCAGCCGCTGCGCGACCGCCGTCACGTCGCGGACCGTGACCAGGTCCTCGATCTCCAGCGCCGACAGCGTGCCCGCGACCTCGTCGAGGCGCAGCTTGTACCGCTCCAGCGTGGCCAGCGCCTGGTTCGCCCGCGACAGGATCGCCCCGGACTCCTCCAGGACCCGCCGCTCCCCGTCGACGTACAGCGCGATCAGCCGCATCGACTGCGACACCGACACCACGGGGAAACCGCACTGCTTGGAGACGCGGTCGGCCGTACGGTGGCGCGTACCCGTCTCCTCCGTCGGGATCGACGCGTCCGGCACCAGCTGCACCCCGGCGCGCAGGATCTTGGTGATGTCCTTGTCGATGATGAGCGCGCCGTCGAGCTTGCACAGCTCGCGCAGCCGGGTCGCGGTGAACTCCACGTCCAGGACGAAGCCGCCGGTGCACATCGCTTCGACGCTCTTGTCCATACCGAGGACGATGAGCCCGCCGGTGTTGCCGCGGACGATCCGTTCCAAGCCGTCACGCAGCGGCTGACCAGGTGCGACCGCGCTCAGCGAGGCGCGCATCATGGCCTCCTGCTTGGAGCTCGCGCCCGACTTCCCGGATGCTGCTGCCCCGTCCTTGGCTGCCACTGCACTCCTCCGGTCGCGGGTTGCGCCGCCCAGCGCCGCGGGCACGAGGACGTGCGTACGGCCGGGCGGACCAGCACAAAGTCTACCGGCGCGCGCCGCGGCCCGGCCGTGGCTTGGCCAGGTACGGCCCGGGCGGGCCCCCGTCGGCCCCTTCGACGGACCCCTGACCAGGGGATCGTCCCCCCAGGGTGTCCGTGCGGGTATCCCCTCGTCGTCTCCCCGGGTCGGCTACTGCGCGGACCGTTCCCCGGCGGGCGTACGGGAGCGGCCGCGCGGCAACACCCGCAGCGCGTCGCCCATGTCGGCCACCTCGATGACCTTCATCCCGGCCGGCACCTTGCCCGGATCCGCCGGGACCAGCGCGTGCGTGAATCCCAGCCGGTGCGCCTCCGCGAGCCGCCGCTGCACGCCGGTCACCCGCCGCACCTCGCCGGCCAGGCCGACCTCACCGATCGCGACGAGGTTCTTCGGCAGGGGGACGTCACTGGCGGCGGAGGCCAGTGCGAGCGCGATCGCCAGGTCGGCGGCCGGCTCGGTGAGCTTCACCCCGCCCACGGTGGCGCTGTAGATGTCGCGCTTGCCGAGCGCCGTGATCCGGCCGCGCTGCTCCAGCACCGCCAGCATCATCGACACGCGCGAGGTCTCCAGGCCCGAGGTCGTGCGCCGGGGGGAGGGGATCTGCGAGTCCACGGTCAGCGCCTGCACCTCGGCGACCAGCGGACGCTTCCCCTCCAGAGTCACCGTCAGGCAGGTGCCCGGAACGGCCTCGGCCCGCCGGGTCAGGAAGAGCCCGCTCGGGTCGGCGAGCCCGGTGATCCCCTCGTCGTGCAGTTCGAAGCAGCCGACCTCGTCGGTGGCCCCGTACCGGTTCTTGATGCCGCGCACCAGCCGCAGCCGGGCGTGCCGGTCGCCCTCGAAGCTCAGCACCACGTCGACGAGGTGCTCCAGCAGGCGGGGACCGGCGATGGCCCCGTCCTTGGTCACGTGGCCGACGAGGAGGGTGGACATGCCGCGCTCCTTGGAGGCCCGGATCAGCGCCCCGGCCACCTCCCGTACCTGGGCCATGCCGCCGGGCGCGCCGTCGATCTCGGGCGAGGCGACGGTCTGTACGGAGTCCAGGATCAGCAGGGAAGGCTTCACGGCGTCGAGATGCCCGAGCACGGCGGACAGATCGGTCTCGGCGGCGAGGTAGAGGTGATCGCTGAGGGCGTTGATCCGGTCGGCGCGCAGGCGCACCTGGCTCGCCGACTCCTCGCCCGTCACGTACAGCGTGCGGTGCTCGTCGCTGGCGGCCTTGGCCGCGACGTCCAGCAGCAGGGTCGACTTGCCGACACCGGGCTCGCCGGCGAGCAGAACGACGGCGCCGGGCACGAGCCCGCCTCCGAGGACGCGGTCCAGCTCGTCCACGCCGGTGCTGCGGGCGGTCGCGGTCCGGCCGTCGACCTGCGCGATCGGCACGGCGGCGGTGGAGACCCGGCCGGCGGCGGTGGTGCGCACGGCGGGCGCGCCCATCTCCTCGACGGTGCCCCAGGCCTGGCATTCGGGACAGCGGCCGAGCCACTTGGCGGTCGTCCAGCCGCAGTCGGTGCAGCGGTAGGACGGCCGGTCCTTGGCGGATGAACGAGCGGTGCGGGCAGCCATGCCGTTCACGGTAGCCGCCCGCACCGACAAGCCGGCCCGCGGTACCGGCCGCGGGGCGCGGCCGGCGATTCGCCGACCTTGCAGGCCCACGGGACTTACAAGGGCCACGGGACCCACAGGATTCACGAGACCCATAGAACCCACAGGGCCCACGGAACCCGCAGATCACACAGGACCCGTACGGCCCGCAGGACCCATGGGCCCCCGGCGGCAGGGGTCGCCGGTCCGACCGCGTCAGGGCCTGCGTCAGCGCCTCACCGATCTGTTCACCCGTAAGGGCTAAAAGTGGCGAAGGCTTCCAGGGCGTCACCGGCGCGCCGCCTACGGTCGCCAGTTGTGAACAGCAGCAACCAGGCACACTCCTCAGCGCGCACCGGCGCACACCGGGCGCACGGGCGCATGCCCCACGAGGCCGAGCAGCCACCGCCGTTCCGGCACGAGCCCTACCTGGACGGCCTGTTCACGTACTGCCTGTCGGTCCTGTGCGACCACGACACCGCGATCGACGTGCTCGGGGACGTCCTCGCCGTGGCCGAGCGGCACCCCGGCCGCTGCCCGGACGAGGGGGACCGGCGTGCCTGGCTCTACGCCCTCGCCCGCTGGGGCTGCCTGCACCGGCTGGCCGAGCAGCGGCGCGCGCGGCAGGGAGCGCATTCCGCCCGGCGTGCGCCGGAGCATGCCCAGGGCGACCGTGCGCCGGGTGGTGACTCGGCACCCGACCGCGGCCAGGGCGCCCACCGGCTCCTTGACGTGAGCGCCTACCGCCGTACCGAGCTGGCCCGGCTCGCCTGGCCCGAAGCCGCCGGCACCACACCCGAGCAGCGCGAGGCCCTCGAACTCGCCGTCCGCCACCGCCTCGGCGTCCCGGAGCTCGCCGCCGTCCTCGGCACCCCCGCGGCCGCCGCCTGCGAGCTGCTCTCCGGCGCCGCCTGCGAGGTCGAGCGCACCCGCGCCGCCCTCGCCGTCGTCGAGACCGGCAACTGCCCCAGCGTCTCCCGGCTCACCGGCGACGAAGGCGACGGCAACGTCCTGCTCTCCAGCACCCTGCGCGCCGAGCTCGTGCGCCACGTCGACGACTGCCCCCGGTGCCGCCGCGTCGCCGAACGCGTGGGCGCCGCGGGCCCCTGGCCCGGCTCCGGCGGCCTCAACACCGCCGCGCTCCCCCTCGTACCGGCTCCCCGCACCGCCGTCCACGCCGCGATGCTCCGCTCCGGCCGGGGCCGCGGCCCCGCCCCGCGCTTCGACCGCACCGGCTTCCCCATGGACCCCAAGGACCGCGTGGCCCGGCGCGACCGGCTGCGCGCCCGGGTGGTGACCACCACCGTCGTCGCCACCGTCGTCGCCGCCCCGGTCCTGGCCCTGTGGGCGGCGTACCGCGGCGGACCCGACACCGGCGAGCCCGCAGGCGGCGATTCCACCCGTATCTCCGCCAGCGAGTCAGAGCTCCCGACCGCACGGACCGACGGCCGCCCGCTGACCGCCTACGAGAACGCCGGCAACGCCACCACCACCAGCGGCCCCGGCTTCGCCCAGAGCGACACCACCTCCGACGTCTCCGTCGAGGTGATCAGCAGTGGCCCGCCCGCGGATCCCGACCACGCCGGCGACCCGGGCCGCCTCACCGTGGCCGCATCCGCCCAGGGCGCCGTCACCCTGCTCACCCTCACCGCCACCGGCGGCGTCCCCGTGGACTGGCGGCTCTGGTCCGACGCCCCCTGGCTGCGCGCGAGCCGGACCGCGGGCACGCTCGCCCCAGGAGAATCGGTCACTCTACGGATCGCCGTGGATCCCGAGGGCCAGCCCGTGGGCGCCTGGAGGGCCCGGGTCGGGGTCGACCCGAGCGGCGCGGTGGTCTCCATCCAGGGCCGCGGCCGCCCCGCGGCGACGCCCACGCCCATGCCGGACCCGACGCAGCCCGCGACCCCGACGCCCTCGCCGGACCCGACGCAGCCGTCCACGCCGACACCGACCCCGACGGAGCCGACGATCCCGTCGCCGACCCCGACGCCGACCCCGACGGAGGGCTCAGGCGGAACGGTTTCCCCGGGCCCGGAACCGGACCCCGCTCCGTCACCGGGACCCTGAGCGGGCCTGCGGTCAGGCAGGATCCGCGGGGTGCGGTGCCATCGGCAGCAGCGAGGCCAGCCGCGCCTCGCACAGCTTCACGAGCTCGTCGTAGCCCTCCTTGCCCATCAACTCCGTCAGCTCGGGGCGGTACGACACGTACACCGGCTCGCCGGCACCGTGCGCGGAAGTCGCCGACGTGCACCACCAGTGCAGGTCGTGGCCGCCCGGCCCCCAGCCGCGGCGGTCGTACTCACCGATCGAGACCTGCAGCACGCGCGTGTCGTCCGGCCGGTCGATCCACTCGTACGTGCGGCGGATCGGCAGCTGCCAGCAGACGTCGGGCTTGGTCTCCAGCGGCTCCCGGCCCTCCTTCACCGCGAGGATGTGGAGCGAGCAGCCGGCCCCGGCGGGGAACCCCGGCCGGTTCAGGAAGATGCACGCGCCGTCCCAGCGGCGGGTCTGCTTCTCCCCGTCGTCGTCGTTCTGCGTCCACCCGCTCTCGCTGCCGACGTCGTGGAACTGCCACAGCTCGGGCGTCAGCCGGGCCACGTGCTGCGCGACGCGCTTCTCGTCGTCCTCGTCGGAGAAGTGGGCGCCGAGCGTGCAGCAGCCGTCGTCGGCCCGGCCCGCCTGGATGCCCTGGCAGCCGCTGCCGAAGATGCAGGTCCAGCGGGAGGTCAGCCAGGTCAGGTCACAGCGGAAGACCTGCTCGTCGTCGGCGGGGTCGGGGAACTCCACCCAGGCCCGGGGGAAGTCGAGCCCCTTCTCGTCGGCCGCGACCACGGCCTTGTCCTTACCGGCCTTGGCGGCGGCCTTGGCCTTGCCCTTGCCGGTGTCCTTGCCCGTGTCCTTCTGCGACCGGGTCTTGTTGGCCTTCTTCGTATTTGGCACAAACACAAGCCTATGCGCCCCTTACTCAACCCCCGAGTCTTCCTCGCAGTAGCGTTTCCCCCCATGAGACTCGGTGTGCTGGACGTGGGTTCGAATACGGTCCATCTGCTGGTGGTGGACGCGCATCCCGGCGCGCGCCCGCAGCCGGCGCATTCGCACAAGGTGGAGATGAGGCTGGCGGAGCTCCTCGACGAGCACGGCGCCGTCACCCCCGAGGGCGTCGAGCGTCTGGTCTCGGTCATCGGGGACGCCGTCCAGGCCGCCGAGGACAAGGGGTGCGAGGACGTCCTCCCCTTCGCGACCAGCGCCGTACGCGAGGCCACGAACGCGGACGAGGTCCTCGCGCGGGTCAAGACCGAGACCGGCGTCGACCTGCCGGTGCTGAGCGGCGAGGACGAGTCCCGGCTGACCTTCCTGGCGGCCCGCCGCTGGTTCGGCTGGTCCGCCGGGAAGCTGCTGGTCCTGGACATCGGCGGCGGCTCGCTGGAGATCGCGTACGGCATCGACGAGGACCCGGACGCGGCCGTCTCCCTCCCGCTCGGTGCGGGGCGCCTCACCGCGGGCTGGCTCCCGGGCGACCCGCCGGACGCGCTGGACGTCCGGGCGCTACGGCGGCACGTGCGGGCGGAGATCGCCCGGACGGTCGGCGAGTTCCGCCGCTTCGGGGCGCCGGACCACGTGGTGGCGACCTCGAAGACCTTCAAGCAGCTGGCCCGCATCGCGGGCGCGGCCCGCTCGGCGGACGGCCTTTACGTACAGCGGGACCTGAGCCGCAAGTCCCTGGAGGAATGGGTCCCGCGCCTGGCGGCGATGACCACGGCCCAGCGCTCGGCCCTCCCGGGCGTCTCGGAGGGCCGCGCGAACCAGCTCCTGGCGGGAGCGCTGGTCGCGGAGGGCGCCATGGACCTCTTCGGCGTGGATGAACTGGAGATCTGCCCGTGGGCGCTCCGCGAGGGCGTGATCCTGCGCAGACTGGACCACATGCCGGCACCGGAGGCCTGAGGGGCGGGGCCCGGTCGGCTGCGCCGGTGATGCCGATCAAGGGGTCCCGCCTTCCGGAGCCCTGCCCTACCCTCCCGGACCCCGCACGACCGGCCCCGCCATCCGGAGCCCCCGCCGCACCTTCCCGGCCCCCACCCCCGCCCGCGTGGCCGTCGTCACGGTCACCCGGCGTCCTGGGCCCGTACCCTGTCTCCGTGGCAGAACCAGTCCGTGTCCCGACCGCGAAAGTCGCCCTATCCACCGCCTCCGTCTATCCGGAGTCGACGGCGACCGCCTTCGAGATCGCCGCGCGCCTCGGTTACGACGGCGTAGAGGTGATGGTCTGGACGGATCCGGTCAGTCAGGACGTCGACGCCCTGCGCCGCCTGTCGGACCACCACGGGGTGCCGATCCTGGCCGTGCACGCGCCGTGCCTGCTGATCACCCAGCGGGTCTGGTCCACCGACCCGTGGACCAAGCTGCAGCGCGCCCGGGCCGCGGCCGAGCGGCTCGGGGCGAGCACCGTGGTCGTGCATCCGCCGTTCCGCTGGCAGCGCCAGTACGCGCGGGACTTCGTCACCGGCATCTGGCGGATGGCCGAGGAGACCGACGTCCGGTTCGCCGTGGAGAACATGTACCCGTGGCGCTACCGGGACCGCGAGATGCTCGCGTACGCCCCCGAGTGGGACGTGACGAAGGACGACTACCGGCACTTCACCGTCGACCTGTCGCACACCGCGACCGCCCGTACCGACGCCATCGCGATGATCGACCGGATGGGCGACCGGCTCGCGCACATCCACCTCGCCGACGGGAACGGCTCGGCCAAGGACGAGCACCTGGTCCCGGGCCGCGGTACGCAGCCGTGCGCCGAGCTGCTGGAGGGCCTCGCGCGGACCTCGTTCGACGGGCACGTGGTGATCGAGGTCAACACCCGCAGGGCCATGTCCTCCGCCGAGCGCGAGGCCGATCTCGCCGAGGCGCTGGCCTTCACCCGCCTGCACCTCGCCACCAGCCCCACCAGCCCCACCCCCACCTCCCAGCGCGACAAGGCCCGCCGGCCGTGACCGATACCCCGGACGCACCCGAGCCGCGCCGCCGCGGCCCCGGCCGGCCGCGGCAGGACGAGGCCGACGACGGCCCCGGCACCCAGGAGCGCATCCGGCTCGCCGCCCGTGAGGTGTTCGCGGAGCGCGGGTACGACAAGACGTCCGTACGCGGCATCGCGAAGGTCGCCGGCGTCGACCCGGCGCTGGTGCACCACTACTTCGGCAGCAAGGACGACCTGTTCGCCGCCGCCATCGAGGTCAGCATCGAGCCCGCCCTGGTGGTCCCCGCGATCATCGGGGAGGGGCCGGACGGCATCGGCGAGCGTCTCGCCCGCTACTTCCTCGGTGTCTGGGAGAACCCGGTCACCCGGGTCCCGCTGCTCGCCGTGATCCGCTCCGCGCTCACGCACGAGGCCGCCGCGAAGGTGCTGCGGGGTCTGGTGCTGCGGCGGGTCCTGGAGCGCGTGGCCGCCGACCTCGACGTCCCCGACCCGACCTTCCGCGCCGAACTCGCCGCCTCCCACATGGTGGGCATCGCGATCCTGCGCTACGTGGTCCAGGTGGAGCCCCTCGCGTCCGCCGAGCCGGAGAAGATCGTGGCTCTCGTTGCGCCCACGCTGCAGCGGTACCTGACCGAGGAATGAGCCCGCCATCCCGGCATCCGGACGCGGTGTCCGGATCGCGGGCGGTGGGCGTAGCCTCGTATCTGAGCCATATCCGCAGTCGCGGCTGACCGTACAGCCGCACTCATGGGGAGTGAAACCGCATGCCCGAGCTGAGGTCCCGCACCGTCACCCACGGCCGCAACATGGCAGGCGCACGTGCGCTGATGCGCGCGTCGGGCGTAGCGAGCGCGGACATCGGCAAGCCGATCGTCGCGGTCGCGAACTCGTTCACCGAGTTCGTCCCCGGTCACACCCACCTGGCCCCGGTCGGCCGGATCGTCTCCGACGCCATCCGGGCCGCCGGTGCGATCCCCCGCGAGTTCAACACCATCGCGGTCGACGACGGCATCGCCATGGGTCACGGCGGCATGCTGTACTCCCTCCCGTCCCGCGACCTGATCGCGGACTCCGTCGAGTACATGGTCGAGGCGCACTGCGCCGACGCGCTGATCTGCATCTCCAACTGCGACAAGATCACCCCCGGCATGCTGATGGCCGCCATGCGCCTCAACATCCCGGTCGTCTTCGTCTCCGGAGGCCCGATGGAGGCCGGTCAGGCGACCCTCGTCGACGGCACCGTCCGCAAGCTCGACCTGATCGACGCCATGGTCGACGCCTCCAACGAGAACGTCTCCGACGAGGACGTGCTCCGCATCGAGGAGAACGCCTGTCCGACCTGCGGCTCCTGTAGCGGCATGTTCACCGCCAACTCGATGAACTGCCTCGCCGAGGCCATCGGCCTGGCCCTGCCCGGCAACGGCTCGGTCCTCGCCACGCACACCGCCCGCCGCGCCCTGTACGAGGACGCCGGCCGCACGGTCGTGGAGATCACCAAGCGCTACTACGAGGACGGCGACGAGTCCGTCCTCCCGCGCAACATCGCCACCCGCGAGGCCTTCGAGAACGCGATGGCCCTCGACATCGCGATGGGCGGCTCCACGAACACGATCCTGCACCTGCTGGCCGCGGCGCAGGAAGCGGGTCTGGACTACGACCTCACCGACATCGACGCCGTCTCGCGCCGTGTCCCGTGCCTGTCCAAGGTCGCGCCGAACGTGGCGCCCGGCGGCACGTACTACATGGAGGACATCCACCGGGCGGGCGGCATCCCCGCGATCCTCGGCGAGCTGCACCGCGGCGGTCTCCTCAACAAGGACGTCACCACCGTCCACTCGGACGGCCTGGAGGACTGGCTGGCGAAGTGGGACGCCCGCTCCGGCACGGCCACCGATACGGCCATGGAGCTGTGGCACGCGGCCCCCGGCTGCGAGCGCTCAGCCACCGCCTTCTCCCAGTCCAAGCGCTGGGAGTCCCTCGACCTCGACGCCGAGGGCGGCTGCATCCGCTCGGTGCAGCACGCGTACTCCAAGGACGGCGGCCTCGCCGTCCTGCGCGGCAACATCGCCGAGGACGGATGTGTCGTGAAGACCGCCGGTGTCGACGAGTCGATCTGGACCTTCGAGGGTCCGGCGGTCGTCTGCGAGTCGCAGGACGAGGCCGTGGACAAGATCCTCCGCAAGGAGGTCAAGGCGGGCGACGTGGTCGTCATCCGCTACGAGGGCCCGCGCGGCGGCCCCGGTATGCAGGAGATGCTCTACCCCACCTCCTTCCTCAAGGGCCGCGGGCTCGGCAAGGTCTGCGCGCTGGTGACGGACGGCCGCTTCTCCGGCGGCACCTCGGGCCTGTCCATCGGCCACGCCTCCCCGGAGGCGGCCTCGGGCGGCACCATCGCGGTCGTCGAGGACGGCGACCGGATCCGCATCGACATCCCCAACCGGTCCATCGAGGTCCTCGTCGACGAGGCCACCCTGGCGGCCCGCCACGAGGTCCTCGGCGGCGTCTACGCCCCGAAGAACCGCGAGCGCAAGGTCTCCGCGGCCCTGCGCGCCTACGCCGCGATGGCCACCAGCGCCGACAAGGGCGCGGTCCGCGAC